>NZ_JALAHD010000134.1 GCF_022712095.1 Chryseobacterium sp.
CAATATTTCTTATTCTTTGCATTAATACGTTCATCCAGTATAAACATAATATACCTATCATTCTAAAAGAGGTTTCCCTTTGAGCCACTCAGTCTCATTTATTACTTTTGTACATCCTTAGTCTTGTAGAATATTCTCAATTGAAATAAAAATGAAAATTAAATCCTTAGCCCATATAAGTTTTGATAAATTATTCGATGCTTTTCAAAAAGCCTTTGCTGATTATGAAGTACAGTTTGATCAGAAAGAACATTGGGAAATGCTGAAACGCAGAGGCTTTGATCCTGAGCTTTCCTTTGCTGCATTTGACGGAGATGATATGGTATCTTTTACCTGTAATGGAATTGGAGATTTTTATGGTGTACCCACAGCCTACGATACAGGGACAGGAACCTTAAAAGATTATAGGGGAAAGGGGTTGGCTACTCAGGTGTTTGAATATTCCATTCCGTATTTAAAAGAGGCTGGAATTAGAGAATACCTGTTGGAAGTATTACAGCATAATCAGGGGGCGGTGTCGGTTTATACCAAGATTGGTTTCGAAGTAGCTGGGGAGTTTTATTATTTCAGGGCGAAAAATGATCAGGTGAAAAACAGTTTGAAAAAATTGGATTTTCCATATGTTTTAAAATCTATTAATCTCAATCAGCATAATGAATTATCAACTTTCTGGGATTTTAAACCTTCATGGCAAAATAGCTTCGATTCCGTTAACAGATCACTGGCGAATTTTAAATGCACAGGAATATTTACTGAAGATAAGCTTATTGGGTATACCGTTTTTGAACCTGCTTCCGGAGACATTACCCAGATGGCTGTAGATCGGCAGTTCCGTCGGAAGGGAGTAGGCTCATTACTCTTTCAGGAAATGATAGGAGCCAATAAGCATCATTCTTTGAAAATTATAAATACGGATATTCAGTGTGATTCGGTTACGGCTTTTCTTAAGTCTAAGAATATTGAACCGACAGGCAGGCAATTTGAAATGATAAAGAGTTTAATTTAAAAAGCATATTAAAAAAGAGCAGTATGGTGTGCCGTACTGCTCTTTTTTAAAATAATATTGTTACTCATTCCAATGAGCTGTATTTGTATCCATTCTTTTAATTACGGAGATAATGACTCATATCCGAAGAATCAAAAGTAAAATTAGCCTGGTCTTCAGATTTATCCAGTTTTTTGCTGATCGTCAGTGCCCACAGGACAAGCTCCTTGCAGAAATTCTGATCTTCCGTACTGAGTCCCGAAGTGTTCTCTTCCACTACTTTTACCAAAGGAGGAATGCTGTTCAGCTTTTGATAGAATTCTTCGTCTGTATCTGTATAATAAAGCTGAAGACTGTTTTTATTGAACCACTTAATTAGGTCGGTATAAGCTGTTTTTATACCTTCTTTTTCCAGCTTAGGAATACGTGGGAATAAGCTTTCAAACTGATTCATCACGGCTTGGTCGATTAATATTTTAGCTACATAATCCGCGCCTTCCTGCTCGCCTTCATAGACCAGTTCAATTTTTCCCGTAATAGAAGGAATAATGGACATGAAATCCAGCAAACGCACATTGGTCTTTTCGGCTCCGGATTCCAGTATACGTAATTTGGCCGCAGCTACTAAATTTTCCATGGCACTGATGGTAAGTCTGGCACTGACACCGCTTTTGGCATCCACATATTCACTGTCACGCGCAGCAAAAGCCACTTCTTCCAGAAGGTCTTTGGCAAGTCCGGGGATGTATATTTTGGTCTTATCCTCATCTGAAATAACGGCTTCCTGTTCGGTAATTTGCCTTGCAAGAGCGATGGTCTGAGGATAATGAGTGAAGATCTGAGAGCCGATTCTGTCCTTCAGAGGAGTTACAATACTTCCCCGGTTGGTATAATCTTCCGGATTGGCAGTAAATACAAACTGTATATCAAGAGGCATTCTCAACTGGAAACCACGGATCTGAATATCTCCTTCCTGTAAAATATTAAATAGAGATACCTGAATCCGAGCCTGTAAATCCGGTAATTCGTTAAGCACGAATATAGAACGGTTGGCCCGTGGAATCATTCCATAATGCAGGACACGCTCATCAGAATAAGGTAATTTTAAGGTCGCTGCTTTTATAGGGTCCAGATCACCGATCAAATCCGAAACATTCACATCCGGTGTAGCCAGTTTCTCATAAAAACGGCTGGAACGGTGTACCCAGGAAATAGGCGTTTTGTCTCCAAGCTCAGCCACCAGATCTCTTGCGAACTTTGAAATAGGATGGAAGGGACTGTCATTGATTTCAGAACCCTTCACGATAGGCATGTACTCATCCAGAAGGCTGACCATACTTCTGGCAATCCTCGTTTTGGCCTGTCCTCTCAGACCTAATAAATTGATATGATGCCCCGCAAGAATAGCCTTTTTCAGTTGGGGGATAACAGTATCTTCATATCCCCAGAGCCCTTCGAAAACAGGTTCTTTAGCTTTGATCTTAGCGATTAAATTGGCCTGGATCTCCTCCTTGATGGTTTTATCCGTATATCCTGAATCTTTTAATTCTTTAAATGTAATATCGTTTTTCATTTTCTTTTAAATTCTCTTTATTCTGTTTCTTTCGTAATCCTCAAAAATCATGTCTCCCAAATCTGAAAGGCCCGTTAAAAATGCTTTTCCGCCGTTTTGAGCCGTAAATAGCTTTACAAACTGCCGTAAATAGGGATCCTGTGCAATCATGAAGGTGGTAATCGGTATTTTTAACTTCCTTGCCTGTGCAGCCCTGTTCAGGCACTGATTGACAATGACTTCATCCAGCCCGACACTGTTTTTGTAAAATTCTCCTGACGGCAGCCGGATACAGCTGGGCTTTCCGTCCGTGATCATAAAGATCTGTTTATTGGTATTTCTTTTTCTGCGGAGGATATCCATAGCCAGTTCCAGCCCGGCCACTGTATTGGTATGGTAAGGACCCACCTTCAGATAGGGAAGGTCTTTGATCTTAATAGGCCATGCCTCATTTCCAAAGACAATGATATCAATAGAATCTTTAGGATATTTCCTCTTGATAAGCTCCACCAAAGCCATCGCTACCTTTTTGGCAGGAGTGATGCGGTCTTCTCCATACAGGATCATAGAGTGGCTGATATCGATCATCAGCACCGTGCTCATCTGTGCCTTATGCTTCGTTTCCTCTACAATAAGGTCTTCCTCGGTTAATCGTAAATCCGAAATACCGTTATTGACCTGCGCATTTTTCAGGCTTTCCGTAATATTGACTGCCGATAGATCATCACCATACTGAAAAGAACGGTTTTCCCCGTCTTTTTCATCACCTACTCCTGTTTTATTGGTCCGGTGATTTCCTCTTCCGCTTTTTTTGAGCTTTCCGAAAATCTGATCTAGCGCATATTCACGTAAGGCAGATTCCAGCTTGGCGGTCATTATATTTTTGCCTTTTCCCGAGCCCGAACTGCCATCCTCAGGATCCTTCTCTTCTTTGATATACCCCCGTTTTTTAAGATCTTCTTCAAAATCCTCTAGCGTATAGTCTTCATTGAAGATATCATACTCCTTATCCAGCATATCCAGCCATTCAAAAGCCTCCTCCACATCGCCGGAAGTATGGGTAAGCAGATCCTTAAAGACATCAAATACCCGGTCAAAAGGGGAGATCTCTTCAGGAATATGCTTGCTGAAAATAAAGCCTTTTTTTAAATTAAAATCTTTATGGTTCATAAGATAATGCTTATGTTATTTTTTGTTTAACGTAATTCATAGTAAACGGTCAAACTTATTCCACTGTTCAGATGAATGGGTGGATGAGTGTTCGTTTCTATGGAAAAGTGAATACAAGTTATGAAATTATGAACTAATGAATATCTCTCAAAAAATAGAAAATGATTATGATTAAAATTGGGATTTGGAATTTGAACAGTGAGATTTAAAGTATCTATCCCAAATATCAGATTACTTGGCAAAAAACTGATTTACGGTTTACCGTATAGTTTTTTCTCTTGTTTTGCTTTTCTTTACCTTTTAATATCATTATTTTTACAGCAAATACTATTTTATTTTGATAATGGCTAAGAAAGTCCTGACAAAATCCACTGAAGAAATTCTGTGGGATTCTGCAAATAAATTACGTGGTTCTGTAGAACCATCAGAATATAAACACGTTGTTCTAAGTTTGATATTTCTCAAATTTGCGAATGATAAATTTTTAAGAAGAAGACAAGAGCTTATCAACGAGCACAAAGAAGCTTTTCTGGAAATTCCTGAATTCTATCAGGCAGAAAATATTTTTTATCTTCCTGAAGAATCCCGATGGACATACATTATAGAAAATGCTAAACAGGAAGACATTACTTTAAAAGTAGATTCTGCACTGAAAACAATAGAGCGAACCAATAAGTCATTAGAAGGTGCTTTACCAGATAACTATTTTTCCCGTCTGGGATTGGATCAGTCTAAATTCTCTGCTCTATTAGATACCATCAACAATATTGATACCTTGAAAGATGAAGCCCATGATATTGTAGGGCGTGTCTATGAATATTTCTTAAGTAAATTTGCCATTGCAGAAGGAAAAGGAAAAGGAGAATTCTATACCCCAAAATCTATTGTTAATCTGATTGCAGAAATGATAGAACCTTACAAAGGGAAAATCTATGATCCATCCTGTGGTTCTGGTGGTATGTTTGTACAATCTCTTAAATTTATTGAAAAGCATAAAGGCAACAAAAAGGATGTTTCTATTTATGGGCAGGAATTAACCAATACTACCTATAAACTAGCTAAAATGAACTTAGCTATTCGTGGTATTGCCTCCAACCTTGGAAGTAAGGCTGCAGATACCTTTGCGGATGACCAGCATAAAGATTTGAAAGCCGATTATATTATGGCCAACCCTCCTTTTAATTTGAAGGATTGGCGTGCAGAAAATGAATTAACAGATGACCAGCGATGGGCAGGCTATGAAGTACCGCCAAAATCCAATGCCAATTATGGATGGATTTTGAATATGATCTCCAAACTATCTCAGAATGGCCTTGCCGGATTTATCTTGGCAAATGGTGCTCTATCCGGCGGCGGTGAAGAATATAAAATCAGAAAGCAGATTATTGAAAATGATTTGGTGGAAGCTATTGTTATTCTACCCCAGGATATGTTTTATTCCACAAATATTTCTGTAACCCTTTGGATATTGAACCGAAATAAAAACAAAAGGACTTTAGAAGTCAACGACGGCATTAAAAATTACCGTAACCGAAAAGGAGAAGTTCTATTTATGGATTTACGTCAAAAAGGAGAACCATTTGAAAAGAAGTTTATCCAATTAGGAGAAGAAGAAATAACAAGGATTGCTCAACATTATCATAATTGGCAACAGATTGATTGGGAAAACACCTATCAAAATATTCCTGAATATTCTTATAGTGCAACTATTGAAGAGATACGCAAAAAAGATTATTCTTTGGTGCCTAGCAAATATATTGAGTTTATCAATCGTGATGAAAATCTTGACTATGAAGAGCAAATGCAAAACTTACAAAGTAATTTGAAAGAACTTTTTCAACAAGAAAGTAAGCTGAAAGAAGAGATTGTTAATGTTTTTAAAGTTTTAGGCTATGAGCTATAAAAGATTAGGTGATATGGTCAAATTTATCAGTGATAAAAATGCTGATGGAAATGCTACTGTATTATATGGAATCAATATAGATAAATTTTTTATGCCTTCTGTTGCAAATATTATTGGTGTAGATTTGACTAAATATAAAATTGTCAAAAAACATCAATTTGCTTGTAATCGTATGCACGTTGGAAGAGATAAGCGCTTGCCAATTTCTATGTCTGTTTTAGATTACAACTTTATAGTATCCCCTGCTTACGATGTTTTTGAAATTATATCTTCAGATATTTTACCAGAATATCTAATGTTATGGTTTAAACGTAAGGAATTTGATAGGCAATGTTGGTTTTATACAGATGCTGATGTAAGAGGTGGATTACATTTAGATGCATTAAAATCGATTGAAATAAAAGTTCCTTCTATTGAAGAACAAAATAAAATTGTTGCTCAATACCAAAGTATAGAAAACAAAATAAAAGTCAATGAACAAATCTGTGAAAAACTAGAAGCTACTGCACAGGCTTTGTATTACAATATGGTTGAAGAAAACCAATGTAAAGAATCAATATTAAAAGATTTGTGCTCATTTCAGGAGGGTTATGTAAATCCTTCTCAAGAATATCCAAAATACTTTGATGGGGATATCAAATGGCTACGAGCAAATGACGTTAACGGAGGTTTTATTTTAAATACAAGTAGAACATTGACTGAAGAAGGTTTTAATAGTGCGGGAACGAGTGCATTGCTTTTCTCTCCACAAACAATTGTTATTACAAAATCAGGAACAATAGGGCGACTCGGAATCTTATGTGATTATATGTGTGGAAATAGGGCAGTAATAAATATAAAACCAAATGAAGAATGTAATTTGCCCTTTATATTTTTTGTATTAAAAACTAAATATAATGAGTTAATTAATATGGCTGTAGGTAGTGCTCAAGCGAATTTATACGTCCCAATTTTAGCTTCTTTAAAAATAAAGATACCTGGAAAAGAAGTTTTAAACCATTTTAACTTAGTTGGAAATAATCTTCTAGAATTAATAAAATTTAAAACGCAAGAAAACCAAAAGCTTACCCAACTACAAAGTTTGTTATTATCGCGATTGGCGGTTGAGAAGAAATTGGAAAATGTATTATGAGAAAATAAGAAAAGTATAATAAAAACTATGGAGTAGTGAAGAACCGAAGTGGACGTATTAGGGCAAAAGGCGAAAGTCTACCTAACTTGAAAAACGGTTAGAGTCTGTAGATTTCATATAGACAAATAACTAAGAGAATATCTTGGGAAACTTGTCCGAAGAGACCTATCTGAATCAATTTCAGTGAGGTTGGAATCATACCAGAGATGAATGTTATCAATTTGTTCATACTATTTGAATTTAGTTGTAAATATACGTCAATTATTTAGCTACCCAGCGTATAGTCGGGGCGATGAGCAATCATCGAGAGAGCATGTCTACTTCAGGGAAATGTGTAATTTCCTAAAGGATTGCTTCGCACTGGGTCTTCGCTACTCCTTTTATAATCATGGAAATAAAAGATTGGTTTAAAATTAAGAGATATCCTCATATAGGTTTTCCTATAGAGAGCAGAATGCGATTGCAATGGATTGAAAAATATATCACTAATCCTGACCAAGTGGCTAAACATGGTTTTTTACCCTTCATTCATAAAACTAATTATCAGAGAAAGTTTAGAAAAAAATATGACGAAAATACGGGAAAGAAAATAGTATTTTATGAAGATGAAAAGTTAATTTCCAGATATAAAAAAGAAAAGAAAAGAGAAATATTCTATGCAAGTCACATCGATGCATTAATTTATAGCTATTATGCTACAATACTTAATGTAGAATATGAA
>NZ_JALAHD010000135.1 GCF_022712095.1 Chryseobacterium sp.
AAATATCATCTTCTATTCATACTGCTAAACGAAGCTATTTTAAAGCATTAACAAATAATTGGGATAAAGAAAATTTAGGTTTCGAGGATGCTAAATTTCCACCTGAAAAGACAATATATTTATCTTTATTGAAAGAAAATGGAATTTCTCCTATTCGTGAAAACTCTATTGATGTTATTTCGATTAATGAAGATTCGTCATTTTACAAATTATGGAGAGCTTCCGAAAACTTTATAGAAGAAGCTAAAGAAGAAGCTAAGAATATTTCAGACTTTGTTGAAATATTAAGCAAACGGCCGTTCAAGCTGAAACAAGGATTGATAGATTTTTGGATTCCTACATTTTTGTTTTTAAAACGTGATGATTTTGCTATTTTCAATGAAGATAGTTACATTCCTTACCTGTCTGAGGAAAATCTTGAATTGATAGCCAAATATCCACAAGAATATACTATTAAGGCTTTTGATATTGAAGGCGTAAAATTGGACATCTTTAATAGTTACAGAACTTTTTTAAATCAATCTGTTGAAGAAAAGTTTAAAAATGAATCATTCATAGAAACCATAAAACCTTTTATAGTTTTTTATAAACAATTACCGGAATATTCTAAACAAACAAAAAGATTATCATCGGCAGCATTAAAAATTCGTAGAGCGATAGCTACAAGCAAGGACCCAGAAGAAACATTCTTTGAAGATTTTCCAAGTGCTTTGGGATTATCTCTTAGTACATTGCAAAAGGATAAGTCCAAATTACAAAGTTATACTATAAACTTACAAAATGCAGTACGAGAATTAAGGACCTCATATGATGAGTTAATAAAGAGATTTGAAGAATTTATTTGTGGGGAGTTTGTAGGAAAAACTGTTGATTTCGAAGAATACAAAGAGTATTTACAAAAGCGTTTCAAGAAGCTAAAGAAACATTTGTTATTAGCTAATCAAAAGACATTTGTGCAGCGTATTGATTCATCTTTGGATGATAAAAAAGCATGGCTCAATTCTATAGCACAAGCCGTTACAGGGAAAACACTTGAAGTATTTACTGATGAAGACGAAATCTTGCTGTACGAAAAGTTTAAAGCGATTATTTTGGAATTGGATAGTCTAACCAATATCTCAAAAGCAGATATTGATGAACTTAATGAGGATGTTATTGGAGTTAAGATTGACTCATTCTTTAGTAAGATTGATCCTAAGGTTGTGAGAGTCCCTAAAAGCAAGAGCAAAGAGATTGAAGACTTGAAAAATATATTAAAAGCTCAACTTGGAAATGACAAGACCTCAAATATTGCTGCGGTGTTGAATTTATTAAAAGAATTAATGTAATGAGTAAAACAAGACACGTTTTAGGAATTTCAGGAGGCAAGGATAGTGCGGCTTTAGCTATTTATGTGAAAACCAAATATCCAGAGTTAGAGTTAGATTTTTACTCAAGTGATACAGGAAAAGAGCTTGATGAAACCTATCAGCTAATCCAAAATCTTGAAGTTTATCTTGGCATAAAAGTAAATATTCTAAAAGCTGCTGAAAACAGTTCAGAAGATCCTTTTGACCATTTTCTGAAAATGTATGGAGGTTTTTTACCCTCTTCAAATTCCCGTTGGTGTACCAAAAAATTAAAACTCGACCCTTTTGAAAAATATGTTGGTACAGACCCTGTTGTTTCTTATGTAGGAATTAGAGGAGATGAAGAAAGAGAAGGATATATATCTACTAAGAAAAATATACAGTCTATTTTTCCATTCCGAAAAAATATTTGGAGTGAAGATGTGGTAGCTAAATTACTGTCTAATCCAAATATCGAAATGATTCAGAGTAATGCTAAGAATATTGATTTTGGACGATTTCAGGGAAAAGTATTACAAATTATTTCAAGAAAAATAGATACTTCTTTTACACAGGCACAAAAGTTAAATGCTTTATTGGAAACTGATGTAAAGGGTTTTAACCATTTAGTTTTTGAATTTTTAAAAACAACTGACTATCCTTTGGCGAGCGAAAATTCATTTCCATTGCTTAATAATGAAGATGTTTTAGTACGAGATGATATTTTTAGAATTTTAAAAGAAAGTGGTGTTGGTGTTCCTGCTTATTATAATAAAATTGATTTTGAAATAAATGGTATAACAGGGCAATATGCCCGGAGCCGTTCCGGATGTTATTTCTGTTTTTACCAACAAAAAATAGAATGGGTTTGGTTGTACGAACAACACCCAGAGCTTTATAAAAAAGCTATGGAATATGAAAAAGACGGTTATACGTGGATTCAAGGCGAAAGTTTAGAGGACTTAATACAACCCGAAAGAATGGAAAGAATTAAAACAGAATATATTAAAAGAATGGAGCGAAAAGCATCTAAAAATCAATCCCCTTATCTCATTGATATTTTAGGAGAGGAAGAGGGAATTGGTTGTGCGAGCTGTTTTATATAAATGAGAGAAGTACTTGAATATTACTTAAATAATTGCCAACAAGCAATGATTCACCAAAACGAATTATCATTCGAATTTGGTGCTGACTATATCATTGCATTTTCTTTTGACATAAATGAGAACATATATAATGATGCTTTTGATGATGAATATGAATATTATTCTTACAACACTATAAATGACTTTTCTGATATTGACGAGTTCTTAAGGAAGATAGACGATTTTATATCTTTTACTATAAAAGGGTACGAATATTTAGGCTGGAGAGAAGATTTGACAGAAGGCAGGTCTATTACCAACGAAATGTTTTCGTTGATTAAAGTAATAAGGAAGTATCAGCAAGATGCTGTTCTTAACTATTATACGAGTATAGATTTTGGAGATGAAATGTGTGATAAATATGGAAGTTACTCATTTAACATTAGATTTATTGAGGAGCTTTGGTGGAATATTGAATTTGCAAAATATCTTATTGAGAATAGTGTAAGGACAGTTTCTGTTCCAAATTTTTATACAATTTTCTTTCGTAAGAATCACCAAATAAAAGATGATAAAATAGTTCCGATAATATCTACTAATACTAAAGTTAGACGTTTGGGTTATTTTAAGATCTTGTCGCTATTTTTTAATGAGAATAAGAAGGCCCCTGCGACTTCTATCAATAAAAAATTTGAGAATTATTGTCTAAAATATAGAGAGCTATTAGAAGAAAATACATTTAAAAAGGGGTTGATTAACGAAACAAAGACAGGAATATCTGCAAAGCCTTATATTGACACAGCTAATGATTTAGAGTTTTTAAATAAGATACATAATATTTATTATTCTGGGAAGTCATTTAAAGTCTATCAAACTCTACAAAATGAATTTTCAGATTCCAGTAATATTTTTGAGTTA
>NZ_JALAHD010000008.1 GCF_022712095.1 Chryseobacterium sp.
GTATTATTTCGTAAATTGGTTTATCACAATCTATTGAATTATATACGTTAAAAATTAAATTCACACTCGGATTTTAGTATTGAGAATGGGTCGTTGTAAAAAATGGGTGCCATATGAGAAAACATATTTTTTTATTTTGGAGACCCTATTTTGACCATGGAAAGCAACAAATTATTGCACTAAAAGAAGGGAAAATACTTTTGTCGATATACTACTCATAAGAACATCAGCATAGAAAAAAGAGGCTGTCTTTTGAGACAGCCTCTTTTTATTTTAAAAGGAAATGTTAATCAACCTCCGAATTTTTCAGAATAGTCTTTCTGAGAAGCTTTGATTACTTTTTTAGCATGTTCAGCTCCATAAATTTCCTGAATTCTGCATTTTGCAGGCTCATCTGGTAAATTTTTATAAGTCAAGAAGTAGTGCATCAGTCTTTTAACTTCAGCATCAGGTAATTCAGCGATATCTCTAAAGTGTCCGAATGCATGATCTCCGACCATTACAGCAACAATTTTATCATCAGCTTCTCCTCCGTCAATCATTTTAAATCCACCAATAGGAATAGCTTCCATTAACATACCTCCTGAATGAATATTATGTGAACTTAATACACAGATATCCAGTGGGTCATGATCACCCATGGTTACATCTTCTGCTCCACTTTCAACAGCTAACTTCATCACTTCATTATGACAGTAAGTTCTTGGAACAAAACCATATAAAGCAGGAATAATATTAGAGAATTTTTGAGGGCGGTCCACTTTCAAATAACCAGTTTCTTTATCCACTTCATATTTAATAGTATCTGAAGGGACAATCTCTACAAATACATTGACAACATTAGGGGCATCTTCTCCCGCAGAAATCCCGTGCCATGGATGCGCTTTAAAATTTGGAATCATTATCTATATTTATTTTTTAATTATTAAGCTATTATTAAAATCTCTCTTCTAAGATCTTCTATGGTCGCGGCAATATAATCTTCACCGTTCATATAATTCATGATAAAAACAGTCTTAAATTCTTCAAGATTTGGATTATTATTCAACCCCTCATAAGTCTGATGAAGCAGGCTTATCACACCATTCTTAGAATCAACAATATTCTGCCATGAATTTTTAGTAATAAAAAGCTGTTGAGAAGAGTTATATTCGAATTCTTCGTTGATCGTCTTTTCTGTAAGGAAAATAAACTCATGTACTGCCAGACCACTATCAAACTTTTGAATGAGATGAGATGGCTTTATTCTCTCTAAAAAAAGAGTCATCCTTTCATAAGAGTGAGTTTTATTTTCAGAATTTGATTTTACAGTAAGCAACTTCAGCTCCTGATTTTTAAGGTTGATATAGGAATACACAAATTGTCTCAGCAAAACCAAAAAAGGAATTGCAATAATCAATGCAAATGCATACGGCAGATATCCTGAAAGACTAGACATAATTTAGAGTGCAAAATTACTAATATTTTCTGAATTTAACTGAATTTGAAGCCCATAATTATCATACTTAGGTCTTTATCAGTTTTCGGAATTTAATGATATTTCTATTCTCGAGAGAGGCAAATTCACGGAGCTGACCGCCAAAGCTTTTAAAGAAAACCTCTATATTACGGATATTGCTTCCCATAAAATTAAAAGAAAACTCATGGATGTATTCTTTCAGGATTTTATCAATTAAATAGGAAGCTCCGTTTTCATTTTTAAAATTTTCATCATTGACAAGTGCGAGTAAGGAGAGCTCTTTATTATCACAAATTAAAACAGCTAAACTGATTAACTGATCTTCTAAAAAGGCTCCACATAATTTAAGAACACTCATCTGATCAAGAGCTTCAATATATTTTTTGAATTTTAGCAGATCTTTACTTTTAGAAAGCCCTTTGGAATTCAATTCAATAAAAGCAACGATACACTGATCAAAAGTTATTTCTTTATAAGAAAGATGCTGGGCACTTTTAACTGTGGACTTCCTGCCTTTGAAATAGGTTTTTCTTAGAAGATCATAATTGGAAACAGGAATAATATAATTCCTCTTTGTATCCAGCCCATCAGAAAACTGATTATGGTAATTGAATGAATACTGAAAAATAGTATATTTTTTTTGAAAGTATTCTAGAAAAAGGTCATTAGATTCCTTATTTTCTTTTTGAGAAAAAATTCCCAATTGCTGGCAAAACAGAGGCATAACTGCAAATTTAAACCCAAGCTTTTTCTTCAGTGGTATAGGCATTACCGCTTTATAATCTCCATAGATCAACACCTCCCATTGCTCACAGAGTTCATCTAAAACTTCTTTTCGTGCATACCAGTTTGTTTGTTCAGAAGATTCTAAACAGCTGGTATATTTTGAGAAATCGATTTCATGGTACTTTAATTTTCTAATCATCACAATAAATCCTCATCTGCAAAACTAAGATATGAATCCTGTGCGATAATCAGGTGATCGAGAAGCTGAATATTCAAAAGGTTTCCCGATTCATGTATTTTCTTGGTAATCTGTAAGTCTTCACGGCTAGGTTTCAAGTTTCCGGAAGGATGATTATGTGCAACGATGATTCCGGTTGAATAATGATCTAATGCTGTTTTAAATAAGATTCTGATATCTACTATAGACTGATTAATACCTCCTTCGGTAAGCTTGGATATATACAGAATCTTGTTGCTCTGGTTAAGAAATATTGCCCAAAACTCTTCGGTTCTGAGATCTGACAAATGATTTTTAAGAACGTTATATGCATCATTACTATTGGAAATGACGGGCTTCTCCAGAATACTCTGGTTACTTCTCCTTCTTCCGATTTCTAATGCCGCCACAATGGAAAGAGCTTTAACCTGCCCAATTCCTTTAAATTTCATAAGATCTTCTATAGAAAGTAAACTGAGCTGGTGCCAGTTATTATTAACAGATGATAGAATTTTCCGGGATACTTCCATCGCCGTTTCATCTTTATTTCCACTTCCCATAATAATAGCCAATAATTCGGAATCAGAAAGTGATTTCCTACCTTTCAGTAGAAATTTCTCCCTGGGTCTGTCATCTTCAGCTAAAAACTTTATGGACATAGCAACTATTAAAAGTTACAAGTTATGAATTTTAAATTCAAAAAAAGGCATATAAAATAATATTTCGCTGTGAGCCATCAATATATTGCGCTACTTCATTGAAAACCTTTGTTGAAAGTATGGATATCCTAAACTAAGACATATCGGAATTGTTGACTCCTTGTTATATGAGTGAAGAACTATAGCTCTTTTCATTGCATTGTTACTGGTAGTATCAAGTACTTTCAATCTATAAGCTTTTCCAAACTGACCGGAATAACTTTCCCTGATTTCATATTTCCCTAACGAAGACCAATATGAGCCTTCAATATTACCGAATGTAAGAGCTCATGAATCAGCAACTATAGTCCGGAACCATGAGAAACAATGGAGAACGATTAATAATCACACCATTTTTAAGATCATATAAGAAAAATCGATATTTCCCTGAATGGATCTTAAGACTAATAAAAATAGCTAAATCCTGATTGTAATCCTTTCCTTTTAGAAAGGTCTTCAGATCTGCAATTCTTTGTGCAGGTAAAGATGGCATCTGAGATTGTATTTGCTGAGAAAACAGGATTAAAATAAAACAGGCAATAATACCTCATAATTAGAAAGTCTATAATATCATTCCATCCTTCATCACTAATTTTCTATCGGTAATTTCAGCCAGTCCTGGGTTATGTGTTACAATAATAAATGTCTGGTTATATTTATCCCTAAGATCGAAAAATAAACGGTGAAGGTCATCTGCATTTTTGGAATCTAAATTCCCTGTAGGTTCATCCGCAAAAATAACTTTTGGAGAATTAATAAGTGCACGGGCTACCGCTACTCTTTGTGCCTCTCCTCCTGATAACTGATTAGGCTTGTGTTGCAACCTCTGTTCAATTTTTAAATCTTCAAACAAAGCATAAGCTTTTTCTAATGCTTCCTTCTCATTAGCTCCAGCAATCTTTGTGGGAAGCAATACATTTTCCAACGCAGTGAATTCTGGTAATAGCTGATGAAACTGAAAAACAAAACCAATATTCTGATTTCTGAATTTAGAAAGCTGTTTATCATTCATATTAATAAATGACTCTCCGGCAATAGTAATTTCCGTATTATAATGTTTTGAATTCGTAGGCTGATCGAGAGTTCCAAGTATTTGGAGAAGTGTAGATTTTCCTGCACCAGATTCTCCCACAATAGAAACTACTTCTCCGGTCTTTATATGCATGTCAACACCTTTTAACACTTCTAAATTCCCATAAGATTTATGGATATTGGTTGCTTTAATCATAATTCAAAAATACTAATTTGATTTCAATTTTCCGTAATGATATCAATCTGTTTTTATTTTAAAATATCATAAAAAAACCTCTCGAAGTGAGAGGTTATATTATTTTGCATATTAGATAATTACAGTAACAATGTTAAAGGATTTTCTAAGTATGTTTTTAAGGTTTGTAAGAATTGGGCTCCGGTTGCACCATCTACTACTCTATGATCACATGCTAAAGAAAGTTTCATGATATTTCCTACTACGATCTGTCCGTTTTTCACGATTGGTTTTTCAATAATAGCTCCTACGGATAAAATAGCAGAATTAGGCTGGTTAATAATACTTGTAAATGTTTCGATTCCGAACATTCCCAAGTTAGATATGGAGAAAGTAGAACCTTCCATTTCATTAGCTTTGAGAGCTTTTGTTTTAGCTCTTGATGCCATATCTTTTACAGCTGCAGAAATTTGGGTATAGTTCATCTGATCTGTATTCTTAAGAACAGGAACAACTAAACCATCAGGAATTGCCACGGCCACACCTACATTGATATTCCCTCTGTGAATGATCTTATCTCCTGCCCAGCTTGAATTAACCTGAGGATGTTTTCTTAAAGCAACTGCAGTTGCTTTAATGATCATATCATTGAAAGATATTTTAGTATCCGGTAAAGAATTGATTTCTTTTCTTGCTTCAATGGCTTTATCCATATTGATCTCTACCATCAGATAATAATGCGGTGCAGAGAACTTACTTTCCGAAAGTCTTTTAGCAATTACATTTCTCACCTGAGAGTTTTGGGTTTCAGTATCTTCACCCTGAACAAAGTTAACAGCAACCTGAGCAGCAGCACTAGCAGCCTGTACAGGTGCAGCAGAGGACTTCTGAGAAGGCTGATAGTTTTCAATATCCTTCTTCACTATTCTTCCATTTTCTCCCGATCCCTGAATATCGTGGATATCCACGCCTTTATCTTCAGCCATTTTCTTAGCCAGAGGAGAGATTGCCACTCTATCTGATGATGAAGTGTTCACAGCCTGAGCTGGAACCGCTTCTTCTTTTTTAGTTTCTGATTTTTGTTCTGTTGGTTTTTCAGTCGCCTGAGCGGGTGCTTTTGAACCTATAGCTGAAACATCTGTTCCTGCAGGTCCTATAATAGCCAATATAGAGTCTACAGAAGCTGCTCCTCCTTCTTCTACTCCCTGCTTCAATAGAACTCCATCTACTTCAGATTCAAAATCCTGAACAGCCTTATCGGTTTCAATTTCAGCTAAGATATCACCTTCTTTAACTGTATCACCAACATTTTTATGCCACTTGGCTACCTTTCCTTCTGTCATTGTATCAGAAAGACGAGGCATTGTAATAATATCTACTCCGGCAGGCACCTCTCCGGTTGTAGGTTCAGCACTTGCAGTATTATCTTGTGTTGTAGATTCTTTTTCAGATTTTTTCTCTTCAGAGGCTCCGGCAGCAGGTACATTTCCTCCCTTCAAAGCAGAAATATCTTCTCCTTCATTACCAATAATTGCTAAAACTGAATCTACAGCTGCTGCTCCACCTTCTTCCACCCCTATATATAAAAGTGTACCTTCTACTTCAGATTCAAAATCCTGAACAGCTTTATCGGTTTCAATTTCAGCTAAAATATCACCTTCTTTTACTTTCTCTCCTACTTGTTTATGCCATTTTGCCACTTTCCCTTCCGTCATTGTATCGGAAAGACGAGGCATTGTAATTACTTCTGCCATAATATTTAATATGATAATGAGTTAATTGATAATTTGATAATGAATAGGATAATGATAATTAACATTAGCATATCACCACATTATCTCATATTCCGTTTAGTTTTCTAATTTATCTAGGAATGGATAATCTTCCTGAGCATAAACATACTCATAGATTTTATCTGCATCAGGATATGGTGAATTTTCCATGAATTCCACACATTCTTCAACAAAATCTCTGGATTTATTTTCCATTGCTTCAAGCTCTTCTTCAGTAGCCCAGTTATTAGCCAAGATTCTTTCTTTTACCAATTCGATAGGGTCATCTTTTTTATGAATAGATACTTCTTCCTTAGATCTGTAAGGTTCCGCATCAGACATAGAGTGACCTCTGTAACGGTAAGTTCTTGCTTCAATAAAAGTTGGTCCGTCTCCTCTTCTTGCTCTTTCTATAGCTTCATAAGCAGCTTCTGCCACTTTTTCAGGATCCATAGCATCTACTGGAAGACAAGGCATTTCATATCCCAATCCTAATTTATAGATATCTTCGTGATTAGCTGTTCTTTTTACTGAAGTTCCCATCGCATATTGATTATTCTCAACAACGAATACCACAGGAAGTTTCCAGTTCATCGCCATATTGAATGTTTCATGAAGAGAACCTTGTCTTGCAGCTCCGTCTCCAAAGAAACAGATATTAACAGCTTTTCTGTCAAAATATTTATCTGCAAAAGCAATACCGGCTCCTAACGGGATTTGCCCTCCCACAATTCCATGACCTCCATAGAAACGGTGTTCTTTACTGAAAATGTGCATAGATCCACCCATACCTCCTGAAGTTCCTGTAGCCTTTCCACAAAGCTCCGCCAAAATTCTTTTTGGATCCACTCCCATCGCCATTGGATGGATGTGACATCTATAAGCAGTGATCATACTGTCTTTAGTAAGATCCATTGCATGAACAAATCCTGCAGGAATAGCTTCCTGACCATTGTATAAATGTAAAAATCCTCTGATTTTTTGTTTTAGATAAAGAGAACGGCACTTGTCTTCAAACCTTCTCCACATTGTCATATCTTCATACCACTTTAGGTATACTTCTTTCGAAAATTCTTTCATGTGTTAGCTCTTGCTTATTTATTATGAAATAGTTGAGCAAAATTAGGAAAAAAACTTTGTTTTTATTGTATACATATCAATTGTTTTTTTTAGTTATAATGTTATATTTGGAATTTAAACTTAATAATGAAAGAAAATCAATCGTCTCTTTGGCTGAATATGTCTAAAGTTATCTCTAACTTTTTCAATCCTTTAGTTTCTTTATTTATTTTTTTCATCTTCATGAGCATTAAAGAATACTCCTGGGAGGCGACTTTATCTTATTTTCTTCCTGTTTTGCTTTTTGTTATAGTTCCGGTAATAATCTGGTTGGTCTGGAATGTAAAAACAGGAAGATACACCAATATGGATGTTTCCAATCGTATCCAGAGAAAAACTCTATATGTATTTCTGGAGTGTTGTATTATTTTGTATTTACTATACAATTATATGAAGAACGGATATCTGGATCTTGTGCTTTTATTCATCCTTATTCTCCTATTTGCATTACAAATCAGCAATCTTTTTATTAAAAGTTCGATGCATACTTCTTTCAATATCTTTGTAGCCGCCTTATTTTTTGCGTTGGACACAAGAATGGGAATTATTTGGCTGGGAATAGCTATTCTGGTTGGGATTACGAGGGTTGTTTTAAAAAGACATACGATAAAGGAAGTTTGTATGGGAGCCGGAATCGCTTTTGTAATTTCTTTTATTTATCTTTATTGCAATATACAATTTCAACATTAAGAATTTTACATGAAAATAAATCACCTCACAGCAGCAGAAGAAAATTTAATGAAACTATTCTGGAAACTGGATTCCTTCTATTTAAAAGACGTAATGGAACAACATCCTGAGCCTAAACCGCACCAGAATACAGTTTCCACCTATTTGAAAATTCTTATTGAGAAAGGCTATTTATCTGCACAAAAAGAAGGGAGGATCTTTAAATATTCCATACAGGTTCCTTATGATGATTATAAAAAATTCCTATTGAAAGAGCTTTCGCATAATTTTTTTGATGATTCAGGAAAAGAAATACTGCAGTTCCTTTTCAATGAAAATCTTATTTCTCAAAATGATCTTACAGATTATCTTAATTTGAAAATTGAAATAAAACCGGTAAAAGCCAAAAAACCCAAACTTGAAATTGCTGAGGAGATCCTTAATCTCCAAA
>NZ_JALAHD010000136.1 GCF_022712095.1 Chryseobacterium sp.
GAATATAAATCAGTTTGAAATAAAAATTTCTGTTCATATTCAATATCAAAAGACCTATTAATAAAATTTTCTATCTCTTTATAACCTGAAATAGAATTTCCAATATTTTGATCTAATTCTATTAATTTCCCTTGAATGAGCTTTAAGACCTCCGCTTCTTCATCAGATCCTATTCTATTTAAAGTAGCAATTAACTTTTCCAGAAAGTCATTTCCCGAAACATTAGGTTCAAGCTCACTTACTATAATTTGATTATCAATCAATTCATCAATAAACCCAATAGCATCTTCTCTTGTAATTTCCTCATTAATGAGAATATCTACTATCTCGCCGACCGTTCTACCTTTTTGCAAAAAGCCCAGAACAGAGTCCAACTCCTTCGAAAGTGGAACGGAAGAAATGATGTAATCCCTTTTTCCTTTTGTATATTCATATTCTATATACCGAATCTTAGTACCAATTTTATAAATACTGTTATTAGGAAAAAATAGGAGTTGATTTTTTATCTCCGGTTTCTTAGTTAAATTTTGGGAAAGAGCTACCAGAAAATGCATATCAAGCTTGGTATCCCTTATTATTTTTGTTTCTGAAGAAGAAAATTCTTTTTCATCATCAAATACACCTAACCCTACTTGTGAAAATAATCCAAAAGGAGTACATCGAGTACTCATTCGGCTATAGTACTTTAATAGAGTATTTTTTAGCTTCTGAAATTCTTTTGAAGAAAATGCTTTTTCTGAATTCAGCCATTGCAACATTTCCTTATGAAGATAGGGAGATGCTAAAAGTACAGCTTCCTGAAAAGCAGAATCAGAAAATATAAGCTTAAGATCATCTGACTCTATAAGCAGTTTTTCAGTTTTACCTAGAAACTTCCTACAAGAAAATAAGGGTGTACGGAATACATACTCATCGAAAAATCGGTAAGAGAAACGGGACATTTTATTTATTTGTATTTTCTTTAGGCTGGTAATCAGGATGCCCTAATTGCCAGAATGCAAAGGCGAAGATTAAAGAATTTCTTTCATGTATTTTGTATACAGGATCTTCTATTCCATGCCCGGAATCATAATTTACTTTTAGTAAAGTAGGATTATCAGATGAATTATTTGCTAATAATTTGGCTGCAAACTTGGTAGATTGCCAAGGCGCCACTCTAGTATCATTTATTCCTGTAATTATCAGGGTAGAGGGATATTTTATTCCTTTCTTTATGTGATGGTAGGCATCCATTTCCAATAATGCCTTAAAACCCTCATAATCCTTTATATTTCCAAATTCATCAGCGTCTGTACCTCCTATTCCATTATATTGTATCCTCAAAGTATTAAGTGTTCCCACCTCCAGTATGGCTGCTTTAAACAGATCGGGTCTCTCTGTAATGGCCCTTCCCATTAAAATTCCTCCTGCACTTTGTCCCCATAACCCAATTCTTCCAGGAGAACTATACTTTTCATTAATTAAATATTCTGTACATGAAATCAAGTCCTTCCACGAGTTATTTTTTTTCATTTTCTGTCCCTCTTCATGCCATATCTTCCCTTTTTCTCCACCACCCCTAACATGGGCAATAGCAAAAACACCTCCCTGATTGGCCCAAAGCAAATAACTTCTGGCAAAAAAAGGTCGAATTGATTCTCCATAGGCACCGTATCCATACATTAAAAGAGGCGCATTGCCATTTCTAGGTAAATTTTTATTATAAATTAAAGAAAGAGGAATATCTTCACCATCTTCAGATTTGACTGTAGTTTCTTCTACTACAATATTTTCAAATTCAGGATAACTTGTTGTCGGTACTAAATTTTCGTTAAAAAAGGAATCTTTATCCAAATCATAACGATATCGCTGTTCTTCATGTGCCCAGCCTGAACATGTTATCCAAATATCCTTAAATTCTTTCCCTTTTATCTGCAAATTTACATTTCCTGAAACATAGGGAAGCTTAATAGGTTTATCTTTATTATTTTTATAAATATATAATTTCGCTTCAATACCATTCTTAGCCGTAGTATAATATATTCCATCTCTTGTTATAGCATAACTTTTAATTACCTCATCTTTTCTTTCAGGAATTAAAACTTCAGGATTCTCAAAATCAGGTTTCTTTGCCAGAGTACGACATAGTTTGTAATTAGGAGAATTATAACCTGAGAGAAAATAAATATATTCATTGGCTAATCGGACATAATAAACTTTATCTTCTTTTCCATATAAAGTCCTCCAATTCTTTTTTCCTTTCAGGAGATCCTTTTTATCGATTATAAAAGCTGTCCTGTAATCTTCAGCATCTACCAACATGGATAGGTAATAATCATCATCCTCATTAAATGCCAAAATGGAAGGATACTTTTCTATTGGAATATCCAATTCGGGATTATGATCTCTTGAAAAAACATCATTTCTTTGATTAGGATCTTCTCCTATCCGATATAAGATAGTCTTCGTATTTTTCGCAAAAAGTTTCGATTTAGGATCTATTTCAGGGTAGTATACATAGAAAAAACCTGAATTATCAGATAACCACTTAATCCATCCTATATTGGATGGATTAGTATGGGTAATTATTTGTGGATGAACATTCTTCGTTTTTACATCTATAATAATAACTTCAGAAAGTTCCTTCCCTTTCTCCGATAAGGATATAGCCACTCGGCTTCCATCCCAACTGGGGCTTATCATATTAACAATAAATTCCTGCTGGGTATTTTTGAGTTCTTTCTTATTAAAAGAAGATTTAAATGTAACAGGATCATATAATAACTCTTCTTTCCCCTGAACACCTATTTTATAGTAAACTTTTGCAAATTTTTCATCAGCATTTCTTTTCATATAAAAATACTGATCATTCTTTGTAATTTTCAAGTCTGATACAAAATACCCCTGTCTTTTCTCCAGCTCTAATCTTTTGTTCAAATAATAATCTTTATTAGGGATTTTGTTTAAAACTGAATTGGTAAAGTCAGTTTGATTCTTCATCCAATTGATTACTTCAGGATTATGCAGATCTTCCAGATTCCTGTATTCATCCAATATTTTCACTCCAAAATACTCATCTGTAAATAACGCAGAGGGAGCCTTAAAAGAAGTCTGAGAATAAATAATATTAAAAGTAAGTACTATAAAAAATAATCTTAGTTTGGTTTTTAAATACATTACTCTAAATATATGATGTTATGTCATTAAGCTGTCGGAACAATAGTATCTCTTGGTGAACTTGTATTTTCGGGGTCTCCACATGTATTTTCATCTACTAGATAAATTTTACCTCCTACAATTTTGTTCAGGTTATTAATTTTTAC
>NZ_JALAHD010000137.1 GCF_022712095.1 Chryseobacterium sp.
ATTTGTATCTCTTTAATAGATTATCATCAGTGGAAACAATAGAAATAAAACCAATTATTGCAAAAGAAATTCTGGAATCTCTTCAAACTAAAATAGAAGAGGAAAAACAGGTGATTGTACATTGTTGTTTTCCTGCTTCCCCTTATTTGGGAAACCTGATCAGGATCTGGCCTTCCACTTATCTGATTGATGAGATTACCGGGCATAAAAGCAATCTGATTCATACAGAAAATATTTCTATGTTTCCGTCCTGGACCACGGTCCCTTTTATGCAGGATTTTTGGTTTACTCTTATCTTTTCAGGATTGCCGGGAGATTGTAAAAGTTTTGATCTTAAAGAAGTGATTCCTGAAGAAGGGGGTTTTTATGTGAAAGCTATTAAGAGAAATTCTCTTGATGTGTATCGTGTGAAGATTTCGGAATCTTATTCATAAAAAACGGATGATTGAAAGTTAAACTAATATTTAAACTATGAAAAAATACATCATACTTTTTCTTGTTTTACCATTGCTCACATTCTCTCAAAAGATGGTTTCAAAAGAAATAATGGAAGTTAGAAAATTTCAGGAAGAGCTGAATGCTGAATACCTAAACCCAGAAAAAACTCCGTTGAGAGGCGATAATTTTACTAATTTTAAAGAGCATCCTTTCTTTCCTTTTAATAGAAAATATAGAGTTACTGCTCAATTCACTAAAACAAAAAATCCCAAACCTTTTGAGATTCCAACTTCTTCGGGAAAGACTAAAAATTATAGGGAATACGGAAAAGCAACTTTTGAACTGGATGGCCACTCTTATACTTTAACTTTATATCAAAGTATGGATCTGCTGAAACAGAAAAAATATAAAGATTATCTGTTTCTTCCTTTTCGGGATGTTACTAATGGAAAAGAAACTTATGGTGGAGGAAAGTATATGGACTTGAAAATTCCAAAAGGAAATACCATCATTTTAGACTTCAATCAGTCTTATCAGCCCTTTTGCGCTTATAATGCTTATGATTATAACTGCCCTATTGTTCCGGAGGAAAATAAACTTCCTGTAGATATCCGTGCCGGAGTAATGTATGAAGATATTTATCATCATTAATATTTTATGAAATTAGCTTTTTATACAGAGGAGGATCTTCCTTTATTATCTTATGAACTGGATGATATTCAGGTTCGTTATACTGCTACTCCTGAGCAAGCTTTGCAAAGAATTAAAGATAAAAATAGTACAGACGCATATGCGGTAACTATTTTTTATAATGAAAAAGCTGTCGGTTTTTTTGTATTGGATTTCGGAGAAGATAAATTGGATCTGACGGAAAATCCTGATTCCGTATTATTACGTTCATTATCTGTCAATCCTAAATTTCAGGGAAAAGGTCTTGGGAAATTTGCAATGTTGGAAGTGGTTGGTTTTATTAGAAAGCACTTTAAGAATTGTAATGAAATTGTACTGGCTGTTAACCAGAAAAATGATTCAGCTTATCATCTTTACCTTAAAACTGGATATGTTTTTAATGGCAAAACAAGAATAGGGCGTAATGGTGTGCAGTATCTTATGTGTAAAGAACTTTAAGAAAAATTTAATTGATATATTATTTCTTTATTGAAATTTTAAATTAACTTTGAGTAGTTTCAAAAAAATACAATATGAAAATATCTCTTAAAAATCAGGTAGCTGTTGTTACCGGTAGTTCCAGCGGAATCGGATCAGGAATAGCAAAATCATTGGCAGAGGCTGGTGCGGAAGTCGTTATTAACCATCCATCAGAACAATCTTTGGATAAAGCAAAAGCTGTTTTAAAAGAAATAACAGATGCGGGAGGAAAAGGTATTACTTATCAATGTGACGTCTCCAAAGAAGATCAGGTAATTAAAATGTTTCAGGATGTGGTCTCTCAATTAGGAACCGTTGATATTTTGGTAAATAATGCAGGGGTTCAGAAAGATGCACCGTTTACTGAAATGACATTTGACCAGTGGAATACCCTTATTGGAATTAACCTTACAGGACAGTTCCTTTGTGCAAGGGAAGCTATTAAAGAATTTCTAAGAAGAGGAATTGATCCATCCCGTTCTATAGCCTGTGGAAAAATCATCCATATCAGTTCCGTTCATGAAGTTATTCCTTGGGCTGGGCATGCTAACTATGCTGCAAGTAAAGGAGCTATAAGAATGCTCATGCAGACATTGGCACAGGAACATGGAGGAGATAAAATCCGTGTTAATTCAATATGTCCGGGAGCTATCCAGACCCCTATTAATTATAGTGCATGGAGTACACCTGAAGCATTGGAAAGTTTATTAACTCTTATTCCCTATAACAGAATAGGACAGCCTCAGGATATTGGTAATCTAGCTGCCTTCTTGGCAAGTGATCTGGCAGATTATATTACAGGTACAAGTATCTTTGTGGATGGGGGAATGACTACCTTTGAAAGCTTCTCTACAGGAGGATAATTTTATAGTTATTATTAAATAAAAATATTAAGTTGGAAAGTAATTAGCTTTTTAACTTAATATTTTTTTTATTATTTATACTTTACTCATTCAAATATTATTCGTTATGGCATCAGAAAAACAAAGAATTCCGGATATTATATGGAAAAAATGGGGACCTTATGTAAGTAATCGGGAATGGGGGCTCGTCCGTGAAGACTATAGTCCCAATGGCGATGCATGGAATTATACAAGTCATGATATTGCTGAATCCAAAACATACAGATGGGGTGAAGAAGGAATCTGCGGAATTTGTGACGATCTTCAGAAACTGGTTTTTTCTATAGGTTTCTGGAATAAAAAAGATAGAATTATAAAAGAACGTTTTTTCGGATTAACCAACGGACAGGGAAATCATGGAGAAGATGTAAAAGAATACTTTTATTATCTGGATTCCACACCTACGCATTCTTATATGAAGATGTTGTATAAATATCCTCAAAATGCCTTTCCTTATGATGACCTCTTACAAAAGAATGCAGAAAGAGACCGTAATCAGGCAGAATATGAATTGATAGATACCGGTGTTTTTGATCAGAATGAATATTTTGATATTTTCATTGAATATGCTAAAGAAGGTCCCTCTGATATTTTAGTAAAACTGACTATTGTTAATAAAGCTGATCAAGAAGCTCCATTGGTGATTCTTCCTACTGCATGGTTTAGAAATACCTGGAGTTGGGGGTATAATGATTATAAACCGCAATTACAATCTGATAACCCTCTTTGTATTAGGGTAAACCATAAAGATATAGAAATTAAAAACATATATGCCAGACAGTCTGAAAAAGTCTTGTTTTGTGAAAATGAAACTAATAACAGGAAGCTTTATCAGGCAGTCAATATGACGGATTTCTGCAAGGATGGAATTAATGATTTTATTATTCATCGGAAGCAAGGGTCGGTTAATCCTGAAAATAAAGGTACTAAAGCAGCGTTTTTTATAGAGGATGTTTTCAAACCTAAAGAATCTAAAGTTTTTGAATTCAGACTTTCAGATAAGGATCTGGAGGAGCCGTTTGAAATTTTTGAAACAGCTTTTGAAGATAGAAAATCTGAGGCGGATGAATTTTATGAAGAAATCCAGAAAGGTATCCATTCTGAAGATGAAAAGTTGGTTCAGAGACAGGCTTTCGCTGGAATGTTATGGAATAAGATGTTTTACCATTATAATGTTGAAAAATGGCTTAGAGGAGATCCAGCAGAAATACAACCGCCTAAATCCAGAGATCGGATAAGAAACTATGAATGGGAGCATCTTAATAATGAGCATATCATTTCTATGCCGGATAAATGGGAGTATCCCTGGTATGCGACATGGGATTTGGCTTTCCATACCATAAGTTTTTCTTTGATTGACCCTGATTTTGCTAAACATCAGCTGAAACTTTTCACTTTTGAATGGTATATGCATCCGAACGGACAGCTTCCCGCTTACGAATGGAACTTAAGTGATGTGAATCCTCCGGTTCATGCATGGGCAGTTTTCAGAGTATTTAAAATTGATGAATACTTAAAAGAAAAACCTGATCTCGAATTTCTGGAAAGTGCTTTCCAAAAGCTGCTTATGAACTTTACGTGGTGGGTAAATAAGAAAGACAGTAATGGTAATAATATTTTTGAAGGTGGATTCTTAGGCCTTGATAATATTGGAGTATTTGACAGAAACAGCGTTCTTCCCAATGGTGCACAGCTGGAACAGGCAGATGGAACAAGCTGGATGGCAATGTTTGCCCTTAATATGATGAGAATTGCATTGGAACTTGCTCAGTATAACAGGGTTTACGAAGAAATGGCAACCAAATTTTTTGAACATTTTCTTTCGATTGCCCATTCCCTGGATAATATGGGGGATGAAGAATTCGGTTTATGGGATGATGAAGATGAATTCTTTTATGATGCTATTGCATCGGGAGACTGTCAGCATATGTACCTGAGATTAAGAACCATTGTAGGATTAATACCTCTGTTTGCAGTTGAAGTTATAGATGATGAAATGATTGAAAATCTTCCTGGTTTTAAAAGCAGGATGGACTGGGTTCTTGAAAATAAACCTGAGCTGGCCGAATTGGTCTCACATTGGGAGATTAAAGGAGAAGACTCCAAGCATCTACTGTCATTACTAAGAGGACACAGATTGAAAAGACTATTAAAAAGAATGCTTAACCCTAATGAATTTCTTAGTGATTACGGAGTCCGTGCATTGTCTAAAGAATATGAGCAAAATCCTTTTAAACTTAATTTAGACGGAACAGAGTATACTGTAAAATATACACCAGCAGAAAGTGACAGTGGCCTTTTTGGGGGGAATAGCAATTGGCGGGGTCCTATTTGGTTTCCCATTAATTTTTTAATTATTGAAAGTTTACAGCGTTTCTTCTTTTATTATAGTCCTGATTTTTTAGTGGAATATCCTACCGGAAGTGGAAATTATTCCAATTTAGATCAAATTGCAGATGCTTTAAGTAAAAGATTATCAGCTATATTTTTAAAAGATGAAAATGGAAACCGTCCTTTTAATAAACAATATCCCAGATTTCAGAAAGATCCTGATTTTAAAGATTATATTTTGTTTTATGAATATTTTCATGGAGATAACGGACGTGGGGTAGGAGCCTCTCACCAAACCGGATGGACTGGGCTTATCGCTAAAATATTGCAGCCAAGGTTTTCCAAAAAAGAAATAGCGGAATCCGAAACAGAAATGCCGAAAGATAAAGAACCGGAAATTATTCGAAGATCTGCTGAATAACCTCTAATGAAGCGGGGATTTTAAAATCAGTAATATGATAATGATAATAAACTAAAATACTATCAAGAAAATTTTTTCTTAAAGCTGAAGGAATTTTGACGGAATAGGGATCAGGCGAAGAAATGATAAGTTTCCAGATAGCTGAAATATCTTCTCCAAATAGTTGATGTATAAGAACAGAATTGAAATTTCCTGTTTCAGGGTCAAGATAAGGGTGATCACTGATCAAAGGAGCAACTCCCTGTATCTCTAAAAGTTTAATCATAAAAATAAGGTGAGACTGGTAGTTTTGAGATTCCAGCTCCAGGATAAATTCCTCAATACCTCTGAAAATGTGGGGGTTTTTATTTTCATTTTTAAGGACCTGATTTAAAAAATCAGAGATAAAAAAAACAACAGTATTGTTTTTAATATCATTATAAATCTCATGGCTCTTCAGTAGTTCTAGCTTTGAGAGGGAATGTATGCCATTACCTTTTAAAGGTTTGATATAAAAAGCCAGTTTATGGAAGGGAAGTAATAATGCTTTTTTCTTATTTTTTTGAGTATAAATTCCTTTAAAGAAATAAGACTGAAAGCCATCTTCTTCGGTGAAACAATGAAGAATAGCATCATTTTCCCCATATTTTATAAAAGATAACAGAAAGCCGTTTTGTGAATTCATTAATTAACAACAGCTATTTTTGCAGTAGCTTTATCACTACCATCTTCATTGGTCATCAATACAAAATAAATTCCTGACGCTACTCTTTTTCCTTTCTGATTATTAAGGTTCCATTCATAATAACCTCCTCTTGCTATTGCAGAGTGAACAATATTTCCTGCTGCATCGGTGATTCTTATATTGGTTTTTTCGGCTAAGCCTTTAATGGTAACATTTCCTTTGAAGTTGGCATACACCACAGGATTTGGGTATACAACTATTTTACCGAATCCGGAAGTTACATCCGCAACATCTCCCTGATAAGTCACAATGCCATCCAGAGTAACGAAATATACTTTTCCTGTTTTCTTATCTACTTTGATATCTGTAACACTGTTTGTGGGTAAAGGAGAATTTTCTTTAGTAAAATGTTTAATGGTCTGTTCTCCTGTAGAAGATAAATAATATACACCGCCGCCATCTACAGAAACCCATTTATAATTTCCTGCATCTGCTTCTATCTGCAGTATGGTATTATCCCTGAAAAGTTCTTCAGCGATTCCGTTTTGTTCAATAATGATAGATGAAGTTTGTGGTGAAGTTTCATTAATAGCTGATTTGGGATCTGAGAGAATTCTTAATCCTGCGCGGGTTCCTATCCATAAATTATCATCCTTATCAAGAGCTGCGGAGACTGTTCCGTTGGCAGGTAATCCATTACTCATCTGCAAGAATTTTACTGCAGATGATGTAGAAGTAGGATTGTTCCCGTATTCTTTCATAATCATCCCTCCCGGCGAGATAAAAGGACTTGGAATATAGATAATCCCGTCTTTTACAAGAGGTTTTTGAGCACTCCCCCCATTAACCACTGGTACAAGGGTGAAGTCGTCGGAAGATTTATTATAATAGTAGTAACCCACATTTAAATTGGCATTTTGTATTAATCCGGCAGAAACAAACAAATTGTTATTCTCATCAAAAACGATTCCAACAGGCCTGTTGTAATATTGTTCTGAGTCATTGGTCATATATGCCTTTTTAAAGACATTATTTTCCATTTTGTAAATCCCTTTCTGGTTGGGTTCAAAAGAGTAGTTAGTGAAAAATACCTCAGAAGGATTAGACGGATTGGGAACAGCATCCAGTACATTAAAGTTAATGGGATTGTTTAAAAAATAATCCGGATAATTCCATTTGCTTCCATCAAAATGATAATAGCCCAAATCTTTATATATAGGACCATTATAGGCATCTCTGTTTCCTGAGGAAACCCAAAGCTGATCATTTAATAATGAAATTTTATAAGAAGTATTATTGTAGGGGCCGTCAGGCTTAAAGCTGGAATTGCTCTCATTTTTTATTCCTGACAATTGAGTTCCTCCATATACCTGACCTCCCATTGTGGTAGCTGTATTACAGGTTTCTCCAAAACTTACGATATTTTCACTGTTTCCATTCGTATTAAAAGTATAAATCCTGCTGGCATCTGTTATGATAATATTATCGTTGTTAACCACAACATCCTGTATATTTCCGAATGACATCGGCAAAGCAGTTGCTGTCCCATTATTATATAAATAGGCAGTTGTAGCAGAAGAAAAAGCAAGAGTTGACTCTGAATCTATATGGGTAAATATGCCTGCCATTTCTGTAGCCCATGTACTGAAAACCGGAAAAGTGGTATTCATATCATGGCTTTTTAATCCGGTATTTGTTACAGAATATACTTTATTATCAATAATGGTAGCTTCATTACTGGCTTCATAGGCCCCGCCTGTTAAAAAGAAAGCAGAATCCCCAAATTCTTTTTTGTCCAGATCAAAGATAGAAACTCCATAACCTACAGAAACGACAGCCTTATTTCCGGTAATGGATATATGATTGATTTTTTTATTTCCACTATAACCCGTGGCAATAGGAATATCAACAACGTAGGTAACTCCCTGTGGTGTTATTAAATCCATGGAACCATTCTGATATCCTACTAATCCGATTTTAGTCTGTGGATTATAATCAAATGCAGAAATTTTCACTTCATGCAGTCCATTGGCTTTAGATAATTTGGTAACTTCTCCTGTAGAGACGGTATAATAGAAAATTCCATTTTCAGTAGCAGCAATGATTCGTCCATTGTCACCCTTCATAGCCAGCACATTATTATAGGAAAATAAGTCCGTCCATTTTTTTGAAGAAATAACCTGAGCGTTTATCCACTGAAAAGAAGCTAAAATACCAAGAGAAACTAAAGAGAGTTTTTTCATATTATGCGATTATGCTGCTGTCTATTATCTGATTGTTCCAGGAAATGTGCTGTACATTTTTATTAGAATCAAAATAGAAATCGATTCTTCCTAAAAGAAGACCGGCCCATCCAACCTGATTGACTAAAACATTTTTTCCCTGTCTGTTCTGAAATGTTTGAGGCTCCGGTAAAAAAGTATGTGTATGCCCTCCGAGAATGATATCTATATTGTCTGTTTTAGAAGCCAATATTTTGTCACTTATCTTATTCGGTTCATCTTTGTAATCATATCCGATATGAGATAAACAAATAACCAGATCACATTTCTGATCATTTTTTAAGAAACTGGAATAGTGTTGTGCTACATCTACTGGATCTGAATAAACAGTTTCCGCATATTGCTTTTTGCCTACCAGTCCATCCAATTGGATTCCTACACCAAAGATTCCGACTTTAATTCCATTTTTATTGAAAACTCTGTAAGGTGAAGTTTTTCCATCTAAAATGGTGTTTTTAAAATCATAGTTAGAGCATATGAATGGAAATTTGGCATTTGGTAAAACCTTTAAAAAACCGTCCAGTCCATTATCAAAATCATGATTTCCCATGGTAGAGGCATCGTATTTCATCATGGACATGAGCTTGAATTCAAGTTCACCTCCAAAAAAGTTGAAATAAGGTGTTCCCTGGAATATATCTCCGGAGTCCAGTAGCAATACATTGTCTTCCTGATTTCTGATCTGCTGAATCAGACTTGCTCTTCGGGCAAAGCCTCCCTGATTAGGGTTTTTAGTATAGCTTTCGTCGAAAGGCTCAATTCTGCTATGCTGATCGTTGGTATGAAGAATGGTTAATTTGTGAGAAGCTTTCAGTTTGTTGAGCTGTAAGCTTTCCGCCATCATTAAGTTAGGGGTAAGAGCCAATGCCAAGCTTCCTCCACCAATAGCTTTTAAAAAACTTTTTCTATCCATTATTTCTTACCTATAAAATTTAAACGTATATCTGTGTTCGGAACGATCTCTGAATTTTTTTTGAAATACTCAATGAAAAGATCTCTTAATTTTATTCCTGTCGGAATAGATTCTCCTTTCGCGAAAAATGACATATTATCACCTCCTAATGCTAGATAGTCAGAGGTTGCAATATAATAATCCTGTGTCGGGTTTACTGGCTTTCCACTGATCAGAGCCTTGGTAGGTTTTCCGTTGGTTGTTTCAATATACAGATGAGAGACCGGATTATTAACTTGGGTTTTAGCGTAATAATCAAAAAGGCCTTGCAGATCGGATCCTTTCATTTTTACAATGATTACTTCATTTTCAAACGGCATTACTTCGTATACGCTTTTAAGAAGAATATCTCCTTTGCCTATTGAAGTACGGATTCCTCCGATATTGATCAAAGCTGCATCCACATTTTTTTGAAGGTGGATTCTGGTCCATTCATCAGCACCATCGAATGTGAAATCAGCTAATAAATTTCCCAGATTGCTGTTGTCTCCTAATTTGCTAAGATCTACACTGGTATGAGAGATTTTTTGATTCATCTCTTTATCCAGCTTTTGTTTATAAGGTTCAATTATTTTCACGAATTCCGCATCACTCTGTAGTTCTTTATTAATAGAGATATTTTTCTGAGTCTGCACGTTGGCAACTTGCAGAGAAGTTGTTTTACAAGAAGTCAGTGCAACCAGACCAATTCCCAATAACAAGAATTTCTTTTTCATAGTTCTTTTAATATATGCAAATATAATTATATGTATAATAAAATATGAGAAATTATAATAAATTCTTGGAGTAAATTATTAAATTTGAAAAATATAATTCTAGCTTATGAGTATTTTAAAAGGAGTAGGGGTTGCGCTAGTAACACCCTTTAATGAAGATTTATCAGTTGATTTCGACAGTCTAACGAAACTGGTGGAATACAACATTGAGAATGGTATCAACTATTTAGTTGTTTTAGGAACAACAGCAGAAGCTGCGACTCTTTCTGAAGCAGAAAAGAAACAGGTGGTTGATCATATTGTCAAGATAAATAATAAACGTCTTCCTTTAGTTCTTGGGATCGGAGGAAACAATACTCTTGAAGTAAAGAAACAGATAGAAGAAACAGATTTGTCCGCATTTGAAGCTGTTTTATCTGTATCTCCTTATTATAATAAACCTAATCAAGAAGGACTTTACCAGCATTATAAAGCATTAGCTTCCACAGGTAAGAACATTATAATTTATAATGTACCTTCAAGAACGGGACAGAATATTGAAGCGGAGACTACCCTTCGCCTTGCTAGGGAATTTCCTAATTTGATTATGATTAAAGAAGCTGCGCCCAATATTTTACAATATTTTGACATCCTTAGAAAAAAGCCTGAAGGATTTTCGCTGGTTTCCGGCGATGATGAATTTACTTTACCTGTAACATTAGCAGGAGGTGATGGTGTTATTTCAGTGATTGGGCAAGGATATCCAAAAGAATTTTCTACAATGGTACGGTTGGCTTTTGAAGGAAAGATAAAAGAAGCATATGAAATTCATAATAAACTGGTGGAAATTACGCGTTTGATTTTTGCAGAAGGTAATCCTTGCGGAATTAAGGTGATTTTAACGGAAAAAGGTATTGTTAAAAATAATTTGAGACTTCCTCTTGTTAAAGCCTCAGAAGGATTATATGCCAAAATTAAAAATGAAATGTCTAAAATTTAACCGAATATAAATAATCAAAATAGTAATTGAAAA
>NZ_JALAHD010000138.1 GCF_022712095.1 Chryseobacterium sp.
CCAAAAGAATACACTTCCTTTTTAAATGCTTTAGTTGATATTGATGAGAATTTACTAGATTTTCAATCTTTTGAACAAATAATAGAAAGGGCCCTTAATGATTGGGGCTACTACCCAGAAGTAAAAAATTGGAAAAAAGATAACTTCAAATATATACTGTCAACTCAACTTCAGCATTTTGATTATGGAAATAGTTTAAGTATTTGGTCACTGCGGCATTTTGCAAATTTATTTAGTATTGATGATGCTCAATTAGCAGATATTCTGATAGAAATTTTACCTCAGAAAATAGATTTGTTATCCGATGAATCTATTTACAGCTCCTTTGAATTGATTAAAAGTAAACTGTCTCAAAATGAAAATGAACAACTGCTAGCATGGATTTTGGAAAGATGGAACTCTAAAATTAAACCTGAAATTGCTGATGGGGTTTGGTTTGAAGAATTGATAGCTCCAGCAGCTGCTGATGAAAATGTTGCACATTTGTTAAGATTCATTCTTGGACATCCGGATAAAAAACTACGTTGGACAGCAATTCACTCTATCAGAAGACTAGTAAGTCTTAATAATATAGAGGTACTTAAAGTCTTATTAGATAAACAAAATGAAAAGGATTGTTTACCTTTTCAGAATAGGGAATATATTTATTATTGGATGTCTGCTAAATTATATTTGTGGATTGCAATAGATAGGATTTCTATTGAAAGTCCTGAAATGCTTATTCCTTTTAAAGATGTTTTTTATAATGAACTGATGAGTGAAGAATTGCCTCATGTTCTAATCAAGTATTATATTAAAAAATCTTGTTTAAATCTTTACACTTTTGATAAGTCTATATATTCAGAAGTTGAGTTACAAAATATTCAAGATACTAATAAGAGTAAACTAGGATATGTGGAAGAGAGAAAATACAGCAGGCAACAAAGGAGATATTCAAGTAAATCTCAAAAAAAATGGAAGTTTAGATTTAATTCTGTAGATACTTTACCATACTGGTATAGCAGAATTGGAGATATTTTCAATTTGTCCGAATATGATGTTGCAGATGTTGCAGACAAATTTATTACTGAAAAATGGGGTTATACAGGAAACCCTAATGATGATGATTATCTTCAAGGTCAGTTATATGACAGAGATTGGTATTTAACAAGGAATGATCATGGAAGTAATCCGGAAGTAGAAGATCTATCCATTTATTTTGAATACCATGCAATGTACTGTGCTGCACATTTCTTCTTAAAACATGAACCATTTATAAAAACGGATTATTCTGACTATTGGGATAGCTGGGAAGGTTGGCTGTATTCAAAAGCAAATGCATTTGATGATTTTTGGTTGTCAGATTTAAGAACTCCCGTTCCCTTAAAATTAGAATATTGGAAAAACAGTGTAGAAAATTTTGACTTAGTGTGGAGAGACTCTATTCCCGAAGAATATTTCGATGAAAATGTTGGCTTTATAGAAGTAAATACGAATGAATTTCTAAATGTTTATGGAGCGATTAAAAAAAACATTGGAGAGAATCAAGATACTATAACTTTTAGCTCATGTTTAGTATCAAATAGAGAAGCAGAAGCGTTGTTACGTGCTTTGCATACAACTAAAGATAGTTATGACTATTATCTTCCTCTTGAAAAAGATGAGGACGATGCAGAGATAACAGAAAACGACTTTATATTTAAAGGATGGCTGAGAGAAATTAGGAGTGAATATGAAGGTCTTGACACTAATGATTCGTTATTTACTAATAGCTCTAAGGGATATTTTACATTTGGAGATGTAGTACATTCTAATTTTAACATTAAATATGACAGCATGTACAGATATGGATACTTTGAAGACAATGAAATAAGTATCTATGAGAATTGGAATGAAATATCTGATGAAGACTATCGGTATAGAAAATACAATAAGGATATAGAGTCTTCAGGATGTTTGTTTAAAGTCAAAAGTGAATTTATTTTAAATTTCTTAAAAGTCGAACAAAAATCTTTGATAATTAGATGTATAGTAGACCGACAACTTGAAGAGCGGAAATACAGAGAAAGGAATGATGATAATAGACATCAAGTTAAACTTTATTTAATTAAACCAGATGGCACAGTTAAAACACTCCGAGGAAGAGATTATAAAATTGGGTGAAAAACTAGTAAAAGAGCTAGATTTAGAATATTCTGTTAATACTTTAGCAAGATGGATGTCTCATTATCTTGCAGAATTAATACGGGATATTGACAATGCTGAATCTAAAGAAGATAAAAAAATATTGCAACAAGAGTGTTGTAACATCATCCTAAAAATCTGGTCTCAAAAAGAGAATTTACCGATTACAAAACCTTTGGATAGCTTAAGACCTGTAATAGAAATATTAGAGGTTTTAAAAGAGCAAAAAGAAGTGAGTGTATTTCCACATTGGCTTGAATATAATTCATTACCTCGTAATAACGAATGGGCTTCACTTGTTGATTTGGTTAAAAATAATTCTGAGAAAATTTTCAATAAAGTCGTCCAAGTGAATTTGCATAAGGATATATTAAGCAAAGATAAAGAATGGCTAAAAGAAAATAAGAGTTTTCTTAGCAGAGATGAGATTGACTTTCTTGAGCTTATTGATGTTATGAGTAATAATGACCTTAATACTGGAGTTATTGATTTGAATAACTTTGAGATGTCAGATGATAATTCGCAAAGAATAGAATTTATATTTAATGAACTCGAAAATCTAATTGACGAGCAGAAGAATGAGCTATTAAAAATAAAGGAAAATTACATAAAAAAGTAATCCTTCTTATCAATAGTTGGTGGTTTGAGTAAGGAAAATTAATTAATATTCCTGATAGTCAATCCTATCATATTTCTTGTCAGAGTCCAAATATTACCTAATTGGATTGTCAATTGCATGAAAATGGTGAATTAGGGATTTCTTTTGATTGTTGAAATGATAGGAGGTAAATATGAGTTTAAGTTTTAATCGTGATTTTCCATTAAATAAGTATGGGAGAAATTTTGTTTGAGAATCAAAAAGAATATATATGTGAATGAAAACCTACGAACTGTTTATATCAGAAAGTGTTTCAGAAGAAGACCGAGTAATTATCGAGAAATATTGGGAGCTTGAAGACGGAAAGTTTGTCTACAAGCCTAGAGAACTAAGGGAAACATATGATATTACCCTATATCAGTTAAATACACTAATTGCCGAGAATTCACTGTGTAGAATTACCCTTGCTAAATGCTATGACTGTGGCAATGATATTATTGAAGAAGTTACGGCTCAGAGTAGCTTCAAAAAGATGTCTTTAGGAAAACCTGCTAAATGTGAGCATTGTGAAAGAGTATATAGAGAACTCATAGAAGAAGAATGGGATGACACAAGAGAGGAGTTGAATACAGGAATGGGAGGGAAACTGGTCGATATTAAGAAACTTGGACGTCTGAAAAAACTTAATGCGGAGGAACTGCATGTGTTAAAGCAGATTATAATTCTAAGGGAAAAACAGCTCATCAATGATCATCTCATCTATAAGAATGGATATGATAATATGTGGGGAATAATCAACAAGCTGGAAAAACAGGGATTATTGGAAGTTAAGCGTGATGGGAGGAAGGTCATAGAGTTTATCCCTAATGAAGATATTGAATTTATTGCCGGAACAGAAAATCACCGAGGAATAAAAGCAATTCCTACAGTTAAACCATTAATAGTTGATGAAGCTCTCAAAGCTTACACATTTAAAGTTCCCATAAACCGTAATCCTTCTTCAGAAACATCACCAAGATATTCAAAGGTATTTACCCTTCCTATTGATGTGCATTTTGAAAAAAGTGTCGAGTATTTAATTAGTGGATGGTTGTTGGCTGATGGAAGCATTAACATTAGTTTTGTACCAACAAACACGATCTTTCGGTCTGATGATAGAGATATAACAGAAGCAGAAGAAAGGATTATTTCAGGATTTCCATTGGGCAGATTTGCGGATGATATTGATATTTCAGTTTCTGATTTTCAAATCAATAAAAATAAATCTTTGGAAAATGAAGATTAAACCTAATTGATTTAATTCGTTAGCTGATTAGATTATCTAAAAAAGTAACTGTTGACTTTTTTTATCAATTATTTCGAGAAAAATGGACTTGATACACAGGAATAAAAAGATAAATAAAACTATACCAGTCTTTTTGTGCATTGATTATTTTAGAAAATTTATAAATTGGAATTATTTTTTTTTCTTTCAAGAATTGGAGAAAAAATTATTTACAGCAGATATCTTTCCTCACGAAAGGGCTTAAGAGTTACTAAACTTAAATCACAAAAAGACATATATGTTGAATTTATTTGTGAAAAAAGTGTAAATTAGCATTAGTTAAAACAAACGCTCTTACAAACTTATTTAAATAAGTGACCTATTCGGTGACCTATAAAATAAGAGAACAGCATAAAGCCGATAGAGAGGGCATTTCTTAAAAAGATACAAGTCCCTCACTCTCCGCAAGTTGGAGAAACAAATAAAATCAAAAGTCTTTAAATCATAGTGTTTAAAGGCTTTTTTGTTGATTTGAACTATCAAAGCATAACAAAAGAATGCAAAACGGAAGAGAGTAATTCGGTGAGTCACCGAAAGTATCATTTCCTACTCACCCGAAAGTTATTGAACAGCCTGTTCATTGCTTGAACATCTTGTAGGTTTTAAGATTCACAAATACATTTATCAATCTTAAAATCTAAAGTTATGGAAACTTACAGTGTACTTTTTTATGCAAAAAAAGTTAAGAACAATCCTGGAATTTCTACTATTTATTTGAGAATTACAGTTTCAGGTAAAAGAACTGAAATTTCAACAGGTCAAACGATCAAGACCTCACAATGGGGCATAAAGTCAGGAAAGGTGGCAAGCAATACCCCTAATGCCAAACAGTTGAATTCATTGTTGGAAGGAATCCGGTCTAAATTATTTGAATGCTATAGTACTCTATTCAATAGTGGTAAGGAAATAACCTGCGAAAGCTTACGGAATAAATACTTAGGAGTTGAGGAAAAGAAACTCACTATCATTGAGGTTTTCAAGGATCATAACTTAAAGATGAAGGAGTTGATAGGTAAAGAATTTTCAAAAGGAACTTGGGAGAGATATGAAACGTCACTACGGCATACTGAGGCATTCATGAAATGGAAATTTAATATTACAGATATTGATATCTGTGAGATCAATCCGGGATTCATTGCAGACTATGAATTTTACTTGAGAACTGTAAGGAACTGTTCCAATAATTCAGCTGTGAAGTACATTAAGAATTTCCAGAAGATAATCAATATTTGTCTTAGTAATGAATGGCTTAGTAAAAATCCCTTTGTGAGCCATAAATCAAAGATAGAGACTGTAGATGTGAGATTTCTGACGGAATTGGAATTGAAAAGAATTCAGTCAAGGAAATTCGTTTCTGAGAGGTTAAGAATTGTAAGGGATATTTTTGTATTCTGTTGTTTTACGGGATTAGCCTATATTGACGTCAAGAGCCTTACAAAACAAAAATTGGTCAGAGGAATTGATGGTGGGTTATGGCTAAAAATCAAAAGAACAAAAACCAAGGTTGAGGCAAGCATTCCTATATTGTTTGAAGCACAGGAAATCATAATCAGGTATGAAGACCATCCAAAGTGTATAAATGAAGATACGGTACTACCAGTGTTAAGTAATCAGAAAATGAATGAATATTTAAAGGAGATAGGAGCTTTATGTGATATAGATTTTGATATTACTTTTCATACAGCAAGACATACATTTGCCACTACTGTTACTCTTAATAACGGAGTTCCATTGGAAACCGTCAGTAAAATGCTTGGACATACTAATATTCGAATGACGCAGCATTATGCTAAGATTCAAGATAAAAAGATCGGACAAGATATGTTGATATTGAAAGATGTACTAAATAAAAGTAAAAAAGTAATTTAGAAGTATGGCTATATCTATTGAATATGCCATAAAAGGCAGTATTTAAAAAACTGGGCAAATATGAAATTGTGCTAAGAATTCGCTACAAATTAAGAGAGTTTTTTTTAGCCATATAAGATACCGGATATAAAAAAGAGGAGACCTTTTGGGTCTCCCTTTC
>NZ_JALAHD010000009.1 GCF_022712095.1 Chryseobacterium sp.
CTACTAATCTAAACTGCTCATCCAGATAAAAAAGTTAATTAATTTTTGAATAGGAAATAGTTTCTATTTTGTAATAATGGTATTCCGGTTCAATTTAAAAAGCTTTCGTCTTTACCCTTACTCCTCATCTTCATATTGCTCAAGGTAGTAGCTGAAAGTAAAACCTTCTGCTTCCTCTTCCGCATCTTCCAGTGTAGTAAGGAGATCCTCAAAGATTTCAAGCTGATCTACACTCATATTCACAAATTCCAGGTGGAATGGAAGTTCTATACCTCCTGTGATTACATCATAAAGTGCATCCAGATTATCTCCGAAATGCTCTGGCAGAGAAACTTTCTCCCTGAGTTGAGTGTAAAAGTCTTCATAGTCTCCTATGTCAACAAAATCTATATATACTGTTTTCATATTTAATTGAATTTCCAATTTTTAGTGGCTTCCAGAGATTGATTTTCGTCACTTCATTCCTTGTAAGGACTATTATTTACTGTTTTTCGAAACTTTTATAATGATTTTTAGTCAGATAAACATCTCCGTGTTGGGTAAAGACAATACGGTCGGCATTTCTGTTACCACAATGGTAATTTACATCTGCTTCAAAATATTTTTCTCCTTTAGGGAGGTTTCCTTCTCTGTTACTGAATCGATCTCCTCCAATAGCTTTTCCAGGTAAAACCTCACATAAATTTCCCTTGGAAGCATTCCATCCTGATTGTCTTGCTTTATTTTTAGTGACATAATAATCCGGAAGTCTGTAATGCTGTTTTACATAGCTGATGACTTTTTTCTCATCAGTGAGTTGATCTATGGAAACCAGTCCCGAAGGATATTCCTTATTTTTATTGTCTGTTGTATATTCGGTATTGTTAATCTTTTCAATTCTATAATTATTAAAAAGATAAAAAGCCAGTATTCCTACCAAAGTACCAACAATAAAAACAGAAATTATTTTAGCCTTATTGTTCATGACATTTCTTCATTAATCATTTCTCCATTCCTCCGGAATATCACAAACCGGAATAGGATTAATCTTATGCTGGGCAGCTTTATGCATTCTGTCAAATATGAGATATACTTCTTTATCACGACCCTCATAATCGTCTACTGTTTTATGGCCATATTCCTTCTGAATTTTTTCAAGCTCAGGATAAGATGCCCCGATTTGATCTTCATCAGTTCTTTCTGCATCCCATAAACCATCTGTGGGAATTGCCTTTTGAATACTTTCTATTAAATTCAGTTCCTTAGCAATTTGATAGACCTCTGTTTTATAAAGATCCGCAATAGGGGAGACATCTACACCACCATCACCATATTTTGTATAAAAACCAATCCCGAAATCTTCTACTTTATTTCCGGTACCGCAAACCAAAAGCCCGTGGAGCTGACCGAAATAATAGAGGGTCGACATTCTGAAACGGGATCTGGTGTTGGCTAAGGCCAGATTATTATTTGGTCTTCCTTCGATATGATCTTCTATAACATTTTCAAATGTTTCAAAAACAGAAGTGAGATCAATTGTTTTTCCCTGTACATTAGGAAATTTTTTTTTGAGATCGTCTATATGTTCCTGGGCTCTGTTAACCTGATCGGGTTTCTGGCGGATAGGCATTTCAAGAAGCAATACTTCCATTCCGGTCATGGCACATAGTGTAGAAACCACTCCTGAATCTACACCTCCGGAAACTCCGATTATATATCCTTTTACGCCTGCTTTTGTTGCATAGTCCTTTAGCCAGCCTACAATATGATCAATTATTTTCTGTGTCTGCATTCTTTATTCTTTTTCGATTCTAAATTTTTCTGTGTGTTCCTTTCAAAAGCTTCCATTGAAAAGAAAAATCAAAAATACTAGTTTTAAATTTTTATTTCTTAGGTTTTTAACCGGAATTTCTTTTTTATCTGAAAAATTATAGTCTGAATTGTAAATTTATTATTCTGTACCAAAGATTATTACATTGGCAAACCCTTTTTGAATGTTAGAATCCTTTATTTTGTTTCCTCCGAGATTCAGGGTTTGTAAATTGGTATTTCCGGAAATATCCAGACTTTGAATTTGATTGTGTTCCAAATTCAGTCTTCTTAAATTTTTTAATGCACTTAAATCAATATTCCTTAATCGATTTAAAGATAAAGTCAGCTGATCAATTTTAGGAATGTCTTTTAAGTGAATGTTATCCAAAATATTTTGATCAAGGTATAAAGATGTTAAGTTTTTTAGATTTTCTCCTTTGAATACGGAAATTTTGCATTGTGTACAAGAAAATAGCTCCAATTGATCCATGTTTTTTAATGATAAATTCCGAATGGAATTTTCATCCAGAAGGATTATTTTTACATTAGGAAAAAAGATTAAATCCTCTGCTGAGGAAATTCCTTTTTTAACTAAAAATAATTGTGAAACAGTCTGAGCCTCATTTTTATCAATAAAGCCATTTTTATCCGTATCATAATTTTCTATCACTGCTTTTTCAAAGTTTTTGTCCTTGAAACTGAGTTTCTGGCCACTTAAAAACGCCAGTGAAAAGAAGATTGAGACTGTCGCAAATATTTTCTTTTTCCTCATCAGATTGTATTATAATCCTTATTTTTGTGAATCAAAATTTGTGTAAAAATAATGAAGATTTTCAGAATTGTTGCGCTTTCTTCCCTTTTAGTTTTAAGTTTGAATTCCTGTAAAGACCAGTCTAAGGATCAATGGAAAGTAGAAGTGAAGGAACCTGCAGAAAAGGTAGAAGTAACTGATATTTCTAAAGAATTTTATGATCCTGAGGTGTCTTTAGATCAGTTTAAAGCTCAGTTTCCTTGGTTTCAGGGAACAGTAAGTGATGAAGACTTTGTTAAAAGAAGGGGAGATGCAGAAGAAATAAAAGTATATAAAGAAGCAATTTCGAAGATAGATGAACAGAAACTTCAGAAAGAACTGCAGGATTTGTTCTCTCATATAAAATATTATTTTCCTCAGTTTAAAAGTCCTAAAGTATTTCTTTTTTCATCTGCATTACAGATGGCACAGGATCCTGTATTTTATGATGCCAAAGGAAATCAGCTGTTTATAGATGTAACGGGATTTATGGGAGAAAATAATCCTAATTATAAAGGACTGGAACTATATTTTCAGAAATCGATGAACCCTCAGAATATCGTTCCTAAAGTTTCACGGATCTTTGCTGAAAATATTGTAACGGAATCTCCGGATCATCAGAAATTTATTGATCAGCTTATTCTGAACGGGAAAATGATGATACTTCAGGATGCTTTTTTACCGGATACACCCGACTATCTGAAAATGAACTATACACAAAAGCAGTATGAATGGGCGGTAGCTAATGAAGCCAATATCTGGAATTATTTTGTGGAGAATAATTTAATTTTCAGTGATGATGCCAGACTGATCGAGCGCTTTATGGCGCCGGCTCCTTTTTCCAAATTTTATACGGAAATCGATAATGATTCTTCACCGCAGATCGGTATTTTTACGGGTTGGCAGATATGTAAAGCTTATTTTAATCAAAAACCAGAAACAAAACTGGTAGACTTTCTTAAAATAGATGGTACTACAATATTTAATCAATCAGGATATAAACCCAAAGTGAAATAATAAAACAATTAGAAAAAATAGAAAATGAGAAAGACCCAGATAACAATAGATGTAGAATTAGACGAAAATCATATTCCTGAAACCATCAGTTGGAATGCCCAGGATGGCGGGATCGAGAAAGAAGAGACAAAAGCGACTATGATTTCGGTTTGGGATGATAAAGCTATGGAAGCTTTAAGGATTGATCTTTGGACTAAGGAAATGCCTGTGGATCAGATGAAAATGTTTATTCATCAGATTTTAGTTTCATTAGGAAATACTTACCAGAGAGCAACCGGAGAAGAAGATGTAGCACAGTGGATGGAGCAGATGGCAGAAGAGTTTGCCATTAAATCAGCCATTAAAATGTAAATAAAATAAGTAGCTGTCAAACAAACAATCTAGTGGTATAATTCATTATCATTGGTAAACTGTTAAATTGATATATTGTTACACTGATAAATTATATAAGTTATGAATTTTAATACAAAAGTTATACATGGAGGGCAGCATCATGAGTCTGCAACAGGTTCTGTAAATGTGCCTGTATTTTTGACCTCTACATTTGCACAAAAAAGTCCCGGAGTTCATTCGGGATATGAATATTCAAGAGCAGCTAACCCAACGAGACAGGCATTGGAAGATTCTTTAGCCAGTATTGAAAACGGAGCCAGAGGTTTGGCTTTCGGTTCCGGATTAGCAGCAATTGACTGTGTTTTGAAATTATTAAATCCCGGTGATGAAGTGGTTGCTGTAGATGACTTATATGGAGGGACATACAGAATGTTTACCAGGCTTTTTGAAAAATATCAGTTGAAATTTACTTTCGTTAATTTTGATGATGTTTCAAAAATTGCTGACGTAATTACGGATAAAACAAAATTGATCTGGGTAGAAACACCTACCAATCCTTTGATGAAACTGGTAAATATTAAAGCTGTTGTAGAAATTGCAAAAGGAAAAGATATTTTGGTAGCGGTAGATAATACATTCGCAACCCCTTATATTCAGAGACCACTGGATCTAGGGGCAGATATTGTAATGCATTCTGCAACAAAATATTTGGGAGGACATTCAGATGTGATTGCCGGAGCATTGATAGCAAAAGATGCTGAGTTGGGAGAAAAGCTACACTTCATTCAGTTTGCCAGTGGAGGGATTTTAGGACCTCATGATTCTTATCTGGTATTGAGAGGAATTAAAACATTGGCATTGAGAATGCAGAGACATTCAGATAATGGACTGGCAGTAGCTAAATATTTAGAGCAGCATCCTGCTGTGGATAAAGTAATTTATCCGGGATTGGAATCACACCCTCAATATGCGTTGGCTCAATCTCAAATGAGGGAGTCCGGAGGAATGGTTTCTTTCACATTTAAATCAGGAAAAAAAGAAGATGCCATAAAATTTTTAGAAAAAGTAAAAGTTTTCACTTTGGCAGAATCTTTAGGAGGTGTTGAATCTTTAGCTAATCACCCTGCTTTAATGACGCATGCTTCTATTCCTGCTGAAAAAAGAGCAGAACTGGGGATTACAGATGATTTGATCCGTTTAAGCGTAGGTATTGAAGATGCGGAGGATCTTATTGCTGACTTGGAAAAAGCATTTTCCTAAAATATACATATAATGAGAAAGATTGTGATGGTATGTCTTCTCAGTTTTTTAGTCAGAATTTATATTCTCAGGTAAAAAATACCGATGAATTATATAAAACAGCTCAAAAACTGGATAGCTTGATATTCAAGGAAGGATATAATCAGTGTAATCTTTCTCATTATGATTCAATCATCAGTAATGATCTTGAATTCTATCACGATAAAGGAGATGAATTACTGATGGAAAGGAAGCTTTTATAGCATCTATTAAAGTAATATTTGCAGAGCTCCCAATACCATAAAACGTGAACTTGCTCCCGGTACCATGAAAGTTTCTCCTCTGTATAACAATAATATTTTATATGCTTTTATACAGGAAGGTGAGCATGAATTTTTTGAATACTTTAAAGGAAAGTAGAATAAAGGAAGCCGTGCGAAATTCGTTATTTTATGGATTTCTGATCATGAACAATGGAAAATGAAAAGGGTTCTAAACTATGACCATTATTAAAATTAATATGAAAAACACAAGAAAAGCTGCCATTCAGGATTTGGCACAATTAGCACAATTATTTGATCAATACAGAATTTTTTATCATAAAGAGTCTGATGAGAAAGGAGCCGAAAGGTTTTTGAAGGAGAGAATTGAAAATAAAGATGCAGAAATATTTGTAGCTATACAAGATGATAAACTGGTAGGATTTGTTCAGTTATATCCTCTGTTTTCCTCTACAAGAATGAGCCGTTACTGGCTGTTAAATGACCTATATATTAATGAAAACTACAGAGGCAAAGGATATTCAAAAGAATTAATTGAAGAGGCTAAAGAGCTGTGTAAATCATCAAAAGCTGCCGGAATTTTATTGGAAACAAGTAAAACGAATGATATTGGAAATCAATTGTACCCGGCCTGTGGATTTGAAATTTATGATGAAGTCAATTTTTATGAATGGACCAACTCCGAATTATAAACTAAAAAATCATCTTAATCATGACTTATTTTGAAAAATATATTCAAAGGTATTTAGATATGATACCATCAGGTAACTGGATGGAGGAAATGAAAAATTCCGGTGAAAAAACAGTTGAAATTTATAAAAACCTTACAGAAGACCAGTCTCATTATGCTTATGAGGAGGGAAAATGGACTTTAAAAGAAGTATTGCTTCATTTATCAGATACAGAGAGAATCTTTCAATACAGAGCTTTAGCTTTTGCAAGGGGAGAAAAGGCACAGTTGCCTGGTTTCGATGAAAATGAATATGCTGAAAGTTCTCATGCCAATGAAAGAACTCTGGAGTCTTTAATAGAAGAATATCAACTGATCAGAAAACTATCCGAGCTTACTTTTGAAACAATGAGTAGCAGTGTTTTCGATAATAAAGGAAACGCAAACGGAAATGAAATTTCTGTAGAAACTTTGGGTAAATTAATTATAGGACACAATTATCACCATCTTCATATAATTGAGGAAAGGTATTTGTCCAGTTTATAAGAGGAACAAGAAATTTTTTAAAAAATATTATTAATAGAAACGGGCTTTAGCCCGTTTTTTATTTGAATATCAATCAATATGGGCTTTAGCCAAAACTTAAAAAAGAATTCCTATTTTTAAGAAAACAACACAAATGCCTTTTATCAAAATTTATATTCATATTGTTTTTTCAACAAAAAACAGGGTTTCCTACTTCAATACTCCCAATCTAAGGGTGAAAGTATGGAAGCATATCAAAGAAAATGCCTTCCAAAAAGGAATTCACTTAGACATGGTTAATGGGTATTCGGATCATTGTCATTGCTTAGTATCTCTAAGTTCTCATCAAAATATAGAAAAGGTAGTACAACTATTAAAAGGAGAATCTTCTCACTGGATTAATAAAAATCAGTTAACCCCCGAAAAATTTGCCTGGCAGGCTGAATATCTTGCTGTTTCTGTTTCAGAATCGAAAATTGATTTGGTAAGAAATTATATTAAAAATCAGGAAATGCATCATCAAAAGAAAATATTTATGGAAGAATATCAGGAGTTTATGGATAAATATGGATTTAAAGTATAGCTTTAGGCTAAAGCCAACTAGGATTTTTTTTCATATTAAAATGGGCTAAAGCCCATTCCTATTCATTCAATGTATTATCATTTTTTACAGAAGATTTGTAAATTTACAGCTCATTAGACAATTGAATTTTTAAACACTTTTAACAAAGAATTGTTTAATTGAAATTATTATTAAAATGGAAAAAATAATAGAAATCTTAAAGTCCGGTGGAACGATTCTGTATCCCACTGATACTATTTGGGGAATAGGCTGTGATGCTACCAATGTGGAGGCGGTCAATAAAATTTTTGAGATCAAGAAAAGGGAGAAAAATAAATCAATGATTATTCTGGTAGAATCGGAAAAGAGACTGCAGGATCTGGTAGACGTACCTGAAATGGCTTGGGAAATCATTGACTTAAGCGAGAAGCCGGTAACTATCGTTTATGAAAATCCCCGAGGGCTTCCAAAAGAACTTCTGGCGGTAGACGGAAGTATCGGTATCCGGTTGGTGAAAAATGATTTTTGTAAAAAACTTATTACAAAATTAAATAAACCTCTTGTTTCTACATCAGCTAATTTTAGTGGAGATAAAAGTCCGATGAAGTTTTCAGACATTTCTCCAGAAATTATTGATCTTGTAGATTATGCTGTAGAAGAGGACAGAGAAAAAGTTTCAAAATATTCCGGGTCTTCAGTGATTAAAATCTGGAATGATAACAGAATAAAGGTGCTTAGAGAATAGAAAATAAGATTTAATTATCTTTGCAAAATCATTGAACCATTAAGGTGTTAAGAATATTGAGTTCTAAAGCTTGGTGACCTTAACCTCTTAATGGTTTTACCTTAAATAATAAACCTGATGCTTATTAATCTTAATCAAAATAAAAACTTAAAACTTTTTAAAATAATTTCTGAAGTGGCTGCTGCTCATAATCAGACTGTATATATCGTAGGAGGATATGTCCGGGATTTGCTGATGAACAGAAAAGCTTCTACGGATATTGATTTTGTTACTGAGCAAAGTGGAATTGAGCTTGCTCAAAATGTTGCTGCTGAAATTGATCCAAAACTGAAAGTGTCGGTTTTCAAAACCTATGGAACGGCGATGATTAAATATAAAGATCTGGAGTTGGAGTTTGTAGGAGCAAGAAAGGAAAGTTATACAGAAAACAGCAGAAAGCCGGAAGTAGAAGGAGGAACTTTAGAAGATGACCAGAAGAGGAGGGATTTTACGATCAATGCAATGGCGATTTCTTTAAATAAAGAAAACTTTGGAGAATTGATGGATCCTTTTAACGGGATTGAAGACCTTGAAAAAGGAATTTTAAGAACACCTTTAGAGCCTGCCCGGACTTACTCTGATGATCCGTTGAGGATGATGAGAGCGATTCGTTTTGCTTCTACCTTACAGTTTACCATAGAAGAAGATTCATTAGATGCTATTAAAAAAGAAGCTGAAAGAATTAAAATTGTTTCCATGGAGAGAATCATGGTTGAATTCAATAAAATCATGCTTTCGGAAAAGCCGTCGATAGGATTGAGATTAATGGAAAGAACGGGGCTTTTAAAACTGATAATCCCTGAATTGGTAGAATTAAAGGGAATAGAAGAAGTAGAGGGGCAGACGCATAAAGATAACTTTTACCATACTTTGGAAGTGGTGGATAATATCTCTGAAAATACAGATAATCTTTGGCTTCGTTGGTCAGCATTGCTTCATGATGTAGGTAAAGCTCCCACAAAGAAGTTTGTGGAGGGTACAGGATGGACTTTTCATGGGCATGAATTTTTAGGATCTAAAATGGTTAAGATGCTTTTTCAGCGATTGAAACTGCCATTGGGAAATGATCTGAAATATGTGCAGAAGATGGTAAAGCTTTCCTCACGGCCTATTGCTCTTATTACGGACGATGCTTCAGACTCAGCGTTGAGAAGATTATTATTTGATGCAGGAAAGGATCTGGAAGATCTGTTTACCCTTTGCAAAGCGGATATCACTACTAAAAATACGAAAAAGCAGGATAAGTTTAAAAGAAACTTTGAATATGTAGCAGTAAAAATAAAGGAGGTTGAGGAAAAAGATCATGTCAGAAACTTTCAGCCGCCTATTTCCGGGGAAGAGATTATGGAAATGTTTAGCCTGAAACCAGGAAGAGAAATAGGGATTTTAAAAGAAAAAGTAAAAGAAGCCATTCTGGAGGGAGATATTCCAAATGATAAAGAAGAAGCAAGAAAGTTTGTAATTGCTGAAGCTGAAAAGCTAGGGCTTTTCCTATAAACAAAATACCGGGCTGCTATTAAACAGTCCGGTAAAAAACACAAATGATATAAAAAGTAGAAAATTATATTGAGATTAATATAATCATCTTATTAATTTAAATAGAATCCGTTTGAACCTTTACCTGCAGTAAAAGTTTTGATCTTGGATCCTGTTGTTGAATATACTGTAATTTCACTGTCCTGGGTGAAGTTTTTCACATCCGAAGTGAAGATTTTATCATCGATAACATTAAATCCGTACAATGTATAATATTGTCCGCCATCAACAGCAGTAAATAACGGAGCTGTAGGAACTGTTGTAGAATTTATATCCATACTGTATACTTCGTTTCCTGAACTGAAATAAAATTTACCGTTCGAAACCTGAAGATTAGTGGCGTTTGAAATTCCCGTCAATGTTGTAGTTTTTATAATATTTCCTGTACTGGAGATTTGGTAAATATAAGAATCTGTAGCTCCAGATGCAATAGTATAGACCATAGAATTGCTGGAAATTGTTGAATTAATATTTCCGGCAGGTAAAGTGATTACAGATTGTATCTCATTGGTACCTGTATTGATGCTTGTAATCGTATTTCCATAGCCATAAGAAGCATTTTGTACGAAAATATTACCGCCTGCTTCCACCACTTTTTCTACAGTATCTGTAAAAGTGATTTTTTTCACAAAGGAAAAGTCAGAAGTTTTATAAACACTTACATATTTGTCACCACCATACTGATCATTTGATACATAAATGTAATTATTGGCTGCTGCCATATAACGAGGCTGATTGATCTGATCTGTAATTTCTCCTGTTTTTTTAAATGTATATCGGTTTACAACTTCCACTTTATTGGAATTGTTTAATAAAAGATAAGCATTGTCACCACTGAAAGTAATGGTTTGCAGTACATCTCCAAGATTTGAATTGTTATTATTGCTCGAAAATATATTGTCTTGCTTAAAGCTTAAATCTTTACTAATAAATGTTACTTCTGCATTCGGGGTTCCAAAATTTCCTTCATTAGTTACGAAAAAACCATTTTCATAGGTAACAGGAGCCAAAGTATTATCGTCATCATCATTACTACATGAAATATTGAAAACCAGTGTAAACGCAAAAAGTAGTGTTAGTAGTCGAGTTATTTTCATAATATTTTAAAAATTAATTGTTGCTGAAATACTGTAATTTCTTTTGGGTAAAGGGTAATAGGCTACGGTTTTGTAAATAGTATCCGTAATATTGTTCACTTTAAATCCTATTGTGTAATTCTTCAGAATAGTAGCATATACTCCGGCATTCAGGACGAAATAAGGATCCAATGCGTCACTTCTTTTTTCGTCGCTCGTGGTGTAGGTAAGCCCGTTGTACATTCCCTGCACATATAATCTTAAGAAACGGTATTGATAATCAATATTTCCAAAAACCTTATGTAAAGGAACATACATCATCTGTTTATCCGTTTCCTTATTAATAGATTTGGAATATGTATATCCTATATTCAATTTAAAAAGATGGTTATTGATTTTCTGATCAAAATTCAATTGGGATTCCAAACCGTAAGATTCAACCTTATGCGTATTAAAAGGAGCCCAATATCCATAAGGAGTGGGAATCCAGCTGATGTAATCAGAAATATTCATATAATACGGACTTAAGTTAAGTCTGAATTTCCCCAACCGGAATTCATGATCCATGTCTGCCTGGATTGAAGTCTCTGATTTTAAATCTAAATTACCTCCCGGCTGCCAGTACAGTTCATTGAACGTAGGGTACCTGAAGTTCCTTGAAAGGTTAATTCCCAGCTGATACCATTTTGAAGTATTCCACTTTCCTGAAAAAGAAAACAGGACAGGTGAGCTGATATCTTCCACAAAATCCTTTTTTATACCGGCTTCAAAACGGAGATCGTCACTGGCAAAATATCTTATTAATCCGGCCAGTCCTCCAATATTACGGCTGATACTGCTGATTCCGCTTTCATATCCTTCTCCTTTGTTAACCTGAAACTCAGTGATGAGGTTGAAATTCAGCTTAGGAAGGATAAAATAATTGAAATCATTTTTGAGTATGTAATTTTTGCCTGTACCGCCACTGGTTTTAGGAGCATGATAAACTCCAAAATACTGGAAATTATCTTCAGTATAGGCTGCTTTAAAACTGTTGGAAAGTTTTTGTGTATTAATATCCCATGAAATTAAGCTTCTTGTGCTTTGGGTTTCATATTTTGTTTTATTCCCGTTTTCCGTAAAAATAGGGTAGTGCTGAGCAGAGTCATAGAACTGGCTTTGCCATGAAATAGTCTGATGAGGTGCTATTTTATAAGATACTCCAAGATTAAAAGTCGTGTTGTTGTATTGCCCGTTTCGGTTGATGTAATTACTTTCTTCCTCTACTTTATAATCATTTCGGCTGATTGAATGCCCACCGGAAGCTTTAATGCTCAGTTTATCATTACTAAAGGAAAGTTTGGCAAAATTATTATACGTATCAAAAGAAGCATATTCCGAATATAAGGAAGTACCAAAACCTCTGTTGAAATTAAGGTCATTATTTAAATGAATACTTCCTCCAATAGCTGAACTCCCGTAAATGACACTTCCTCCTCCGGACTTTATATCAATTTGATCATAACCGAACAATGGAATATTGTTAATATCGCCCTGACCTAAGAAAATAGAGTTGATATTAATTCCATTCCATACAAAAGCGGTATGGTTGGCAGTAGTTCCACGGAATGATGGTGAGGAAACTGCTCCACGTCCGTTTTCTTTAATATAAACTGCTGATTGAAAGCGTAAAAGTTCAGAAAGATTATTAGAGTTTTTTTCTACATCCTGAGGAGTAATTGTAGTAATATTGTGAAAAAGTTTTACTCTTTTCATTTGGTTGTCAAAGAGGTATACCGTATCAATGGTTTTCTCCTGTCCAAAAAACAGAAAAGAGGGGGCTGATGATAAAAGAAGTAATAAAGTCCTTTTTATATTCATAACTATTTACTTTTCCTCCGAAAGCAAGAATGGTTAACTTTTGGTGTCTGGCAGGTCTCCTGACTTTCGCATCCTACCCCTTCCCGTTATTACACAGTGGTTAATTGTAGAACTTTATGGTGCGATTTACAGTTGCGGGGACAGTTCAGGTATTTCACCTGATTCCCTTTTAATTTCAATTTCTTGAAAACCAAAACTTCTGCAAATATAATCTTTTAAAAGGAATCAACAATTTTATTGCTGATAAATAATCTGAGCATACACTTTTATGATTGCTTATTTATAAATATTTTTATAATAAGTTTTTTAATATGTATGTCAAATGTTTTAGAAAATAAAAAGAACTCTTATAGGAAAGTAGAATCAAAATAGAAAGGAAGAAGCTCTTTGATAGACTCTACCTTTACCACCTCGTTATTCATATTGGAAAAATAAAGATCTATATTTTCGTTTTGCTTGATTTCATATTCCAACAAGCTTTGTCTGCAGGCTCCGCAGGGCGGAATTGGCGGATTGTTTTCTGAAAACTCTTTGGGACCACCTACCACAAAAATTTTTTTTATTTTCTCATGGGGAAAATTAGCTGAAATCCAGAATAAAGCCGTTCTTTCAGCGCAAAGCCCGGAGGGAAATGCTGCATTTTCCTGATTATTTCCGGAAAAAATTTCTCCGTTTTCCAATAAAACAGCACAGCCTACTGAGAATTGGGAGTAAGGTGAATAAGCATTTTCCCGTGCCTGTTTGGCTTTTTCAAGAAGCTTCTTCTCTATATCATTAAGCTCATCGGCATTCCTGAAATACTCATAATTAATCTGAAAATCTTTTTTCATAAAATAGTAATGTAAAAAGGGACGTAAAATTAGTTCTTTTTCATTAGATGAGCAATGATAATTTATACACCTTATTTTGTAAATTTAAAACAAATTAATTTCAATATGTTATATACTCCTATTAAATTCAGAAATGTAGAACTGAAAAACAGATGGGTAATGTCCCCTATGTGTATGTATTCTTGCGAAAATGGCGTAGCCAATGATTTTCATTTTGTTCATTACGGAAGTCGGGCACAAGGAGGAACAGGATTACTTATAGTAGAAGCTACAGGTGTGGAGCCAAGAGGAAGAATCACTAATAAATGTATGGGAATATGGAATGATGATCAGGCAGACCATTTGAAAAAAATTGTTGATTTTGTTCATCGGAATTCCGATAGTAAGATAGGAATTCAGCTTTCTCATGCAGGACGTAAAGGGTCTACATGGAATAATGTTCAAATTTCTCTTGAAGAAGGATGGGAAACCATTGGTCCAAGTCCGGTTCCCTTTAAAGAAGGAGAAAGGATTCCGCATGAGCTGACTATTGGTGAAATTAAAGACTTGGTTCAAAATTTTAAAGATGCAGCAAGAAGAGCCGTAAAAGCAGGGTTTGACGTGATTGAAATTCATGGGGCACACGGGTATTTAATACATCAGTTTTTATCTCCGCTTTCCAATATACGAACTGATGAATATGGTGGTAGCTTTGAAAACAGAGCTCGTTTTTTACTTGAGGTAGTGGATGCCGTTAATGAAGAGCTTAATGAAAATGTAGCATTATTTGTAAGAATTTCCGGAACTGAATATGCTGAGAACGGCTGGGATATTAATGATAGTGTTGAGCTGGCTAAGATATTGAAAAATCATTCTGTAAATTTAGTAGATGTCTCTAGTGGAGGGAATATCCATGGTGCTAAGATTCCGGTTTTCGATGGATATCAAGTGCCTTTTGCTGAAGAAGTGAAAAATAAGGCCGGAGTGAAAACAGGAGCTGTGGGGTTAATTACCCGATTGGAACAGGCGGAAGAAATTATAAAAGAAGAAAAAGCGGATCTTATTTTTGTAGCCAGAGAAATTCTTAGAAATCCTTATCTGGCAGTGCAAGGCTCTTTTGAAACGAAAGAAAACTGTTTTTTTCCTAATCAATATCTGAGAGCGAAAATTTCTTCTTAATTTTGGAAACTTAAAAACTGAGGAAAATTGATTATGAAAATTGAAGAATTCATGTTGCCATGCCCTAGCAAAAAGTTCCTGGGAATGGAATGTTTTGGCTGTGGAGCACAGCGGGCCATTGTTATGGTGTTTGAAGGGAAATTTTCAGAAGCATTCCATATGTTTCCTGCAGTATACACATTATTACTTTTTTTATTTACCGTTGGATTGAATTTTGTTGACCGGAAAAGAAATTATGGAAATATATTGGTTTTTCTTGCAATTATTAATTCATTTATAATGGTAATTGCTTATTTTTACAAACATTTTTTTTAAACACAAAAATATAGCTATGAATCAACAAAAATTACCCAACGCTACGGCGGTACTTGTTCTAGGAATTGCTTCAATTGTAGGATGTTGTTGTTATGGGGTAGTAGGTATTATTACCGGTATCATTGGATTAGTTCTTTACAAAAAGGACAATGCATTGTATCAAATGAATCCTGAACTATATTCAGATTACAGTAATCTGAATACGGGAAGAATATTATGTATTATTGGATTAGTTCTAAGTGTACTGTATCTAATATACTCAGTGGTAATTATTGCAACTATAGGAATTGATGCCCTTTCCGATCCTCAGCTGATGCAGGAAAGAATCAGAGATTTATCAGGACAGTAATAATTTATTCAGATAAAAGGCCGCTTACGAGCGGCCTTTTTTTATGCTTATTTATCAATGACCTACTTACTATCTAATCTTAACATAGATCAATGTGAATTAAAAAATTAAGTGTACTCATTATATATTCTCTTTAAACACGCCAATAGCTTCAGATTTTATTTGTAAATTTAATTTAACATAATATATAAATAATTAATTATATGAAAGCAGTACGTTATTTTGGGCACAAGGATGTCCGTGTTGTGAATGATATGGAAATACCAAAACCTACAGGAGAAGAAGTCCTGTTGAAAATCGGAGGAGCGGGAGTCTGTCACTCGGATTTACATGTTATTGATGAAGGAACAATCACGGGAACTGTGTTTACTTTAGGTCATGAAAATGCAGGATGGATAGAAGAAGTGGGTCCGGACGTTAAAGGGTACAAAAAAGGTGATGCTGTCTTAGTTTATGGGCCATGGGGATGTGGGCATTGTAAACCTTGCCAGCAATCTAAAGAAAATTATTGTGATCATCAGTCTGAAATGGCTTTTGGTGGTGGTTTAGGGTTGAATGGAGGTATGGCAGAATATATGTTGGTTCCCTCGTCCCGTTTATTAGTTCCCATTTATGATTTGGATCCGGTAATTGCAGCACCTCTTACGGATGCAGCATTAACTCCTTATTCAGCGATTAAACGTTCGATGGATAAATTAATGTCAGATGAATTTGTAGTGGTTATCGGAGTCGGTGGTTTAGGACATGTTGCCTTACAGATCCTGAGAGAAATAAGTGGAGCTACCATTATTGCATGTGATGTTACCCCTGAGAAATTAGCTTTTGCTAAAGAATTGGGAGCGGCTTATACCCTTAACTCAAAAGATGCAGATGCAGCTGAACAGATTCAAAAGATTACAGGAATTAAAAAAGCAAAAGTAGTCATAGATTTTGTTGGAGCTTCGTCTACTATAGATTTAGGCTCTAAAGTAGTCAGCCTTGATGGAGATCTTACCATTGTGGGACTAGGTGGGGGAATTTATCAATATAATATGATGGGGCTGCCGTTTGGAGTTAGAATGACTAATCCTTACTGGGGTTCCCGAGTGGAACTTATGGAAGTGGTAGGACTGGCAAGGCAGAAAAAAATTCATATTGAGATTGAAAGATACAAACTGGATGAAGCTCCGGCTGTATATGATAAACTCAGAGAAGGAAAAATCAAAGGACGTGCGGTTCTCATTCCGTAAGCCTATTTTTCAATATGTTTTATAGCAGAAAGTCTTTTATTTTTTAAAAGTAAAAGACTTTCTTATAGGCTTTTATATTCCCGATCGTAGAATTACTACAAAATATGAAATTGGGGTGTAAAAATTTTAAAAATTAAAATTAGGTCTATATATTTGCTATTATA
>NZ_JALAHD010000139.1 GCF_022712095.1 Chryseobacterium sp.
ATATTTCTCTTTTGATAGATAGAATAGAGGATAATGCAGCAGAAGGGGTTAACAAAATAGGTAAGAAAAGAGAATATTATATAGCTAATCATGTATCATCTAATACCTTGTATATTTGTTCTGATTATAAGTGTGAATCCTTTTTCTGGATAGGTTCTATTAATCCTATCAGGACTAGTAATAAAAATATATATGCATTTAACAAAGAGTGGATAGAGATTTTAAAAAAGCATTCTATTCTTATCTCAAAAGCTAATGAATTTGCAAGATTTGAATATATTAATAGTCAACGCAATTATCTTAGCTCTCAAATGGGTTTTTGAACCTTTTTTCTTACTTCCTAATCCCAATTGGTAAAAGAGTAATTTCTGTAAAGGATGCTCTTTTTTGTTGGAATCATTTTTCTGTATTTTATTGTAAATAATTGTTGTATGCCGTAAATATTATAGTGAAGATGGAATAATTAGGAAATATAAATAGCCTCAAATCCATATGTTTTAATTAAAAATGGTTATAAGCTTAAGCTTATAACCATTTTTAATTGGCTCCTCCTGCTGGGCTCGAACCAGCGACCCTCTGATTAACAGTCAGATGCTCTAACCAACTGAGCTAAGGAGGAATTTTCCTTTGTTTTCAGTGGTGCAAATATAAAATGAATATTGATATCAAGCAAATTTTTTGTATCCCTGATGAATAAATTTTATTCTGACTTCTAAAAGTTGTAATCTTTGACTGAAAACTGTGTTCTTTTATAGTTTAATAAAGGTAGAAATATTTATAGGGTTTGATTTAAGGTTTAGATGAAATTGACCAATAAAAAAAGACTTACGCTTTTGTAAGTCTTTTTTGCTCCTCCTGCTGGGCTCGAACCAGCGACCCTCTGATTAACAGTCAGATGCTCTAACCAACTGAGCTAAGGAGGAATGTCCTTTGTTTTAAGTGGTGCAAATATAGGACGAATATTTATAGCACGCAAATTTTTTTCTTGGAAAATTACAGTTTTCCGGTGAAAATTTTAAATATATCACTTCCGAAAATGAGTAACATCAAGCCTAACAGGAAGATAACCCCAATCATTTGTGCATTTTCTAACACCTTTTGAGGAACAGGTTTTCCTACAATAATCTCATATAAGGTAAATAAAACGTGTCCACCATCCAGTCCCGGAATCGGAATTAAGTTCAAAAATGCTAGCCAAATAGAAAACATGGCGGTAAAACTCCAGAAAGCAGGCCAATTAATACCAATGCTGCCATCTGCTGCTTTATCTACTGGCATTGACTTAACAATAGCAATAGGACCTCCTACATTCTTATATCCCTGAATTTTAGAATTAAACATGATTTTGAACTGTTTTACCTGCATGGTAAGAGCTTCAATCGTTCTCTCGAACCCTCTTGGGATAGATTCTCCGAAAGAATACTTCTTGTCCGTAATTAAATTACCCAGATCTTTGGTATTGATAACTACTCCCAGCTTTCCATTTTGATCAACAGGAACAGACAGCGTTTGAGTAGCATTGTTTCTTAGTATTTCCAAAGAAACTGTTTTTCCTTTATTTTGATCCAATACAGTACTTACTTCATCAAAAAACGGAGTTTTTTGACCGTTTATTCCAATCACTTTATCTCCAACAGCAAGACCTGAACCTTTGGAGCTAGGAGTGGCTAAAGAGTCTATAACCATAGGGATTCTTGGAGTAATATATAATTTAGCTTCTCTCTGTCTGATTACATCTGCAACACCGGCATCATTCACCGGGAAAGAAATCTCCTTTCCGTTTCTTAATACAGTAACGCTATTACTGAAAAGTATATTGATAGCTGAATTTTCCAGTCTTTCTGCCGGTTTCCCGTCTATGCTGATGATCTTGTCACCATTCTGGAATCCCATTTTCTTACCGGCTTCCGTAACTCCGATCCCGTTGTTAAACTTAGTAAGGTCGGTATACATTTCACCATTGAAGAAAGATAAGCAGCTGTAAATAAGCCAGGCAAGAAAAAAGTTGACTGTAACCCCACCGAGCATTATAATCAGTCTCTGCCATGCCGGCTTTGCTCTGAACTCCCACGGCTGAGCAGGCTGTTTAAGCTGTTCGGTGTCCATACTTTCGTCCACCATTCCGGCAATTTTTACATACCCTCCGAACGGAAGCCATCCTATACCATATTCGGTTTCACCGATTTTTTTCTTTACTACAGAGAACCACGGGTCAAAAAATAAGTAGAATTTTTCTACTTTAGTTTTAAACCATTTTGCCGGTAAAAAGTGTCCAAGCTCGTGAAGAACCACCAAGATAGAAATACTTAATATAAATTGAAAGATCTTGATTGCTAATTCCATTAATGTATTTTAGATATTAATTTGCAAAGGTAAGAATTATCAAAACTATGCCAAATAAAAAAGCCTCTCCAAAAGAGAAGCTTTGTCATATATTGTTTTCTGTTTTAGAAATTGAAGGATACTCCAATGCTGCCATTGTTTCCAACTTCTGCAAAAACTCCTACTTTATTGGTAAAATAATAACGTGCTCCAATATGAGCTCCAATGCCGAAATCTTTTCCCAGAACTCCTAAGTCTACCCCAGGATAAATATCCCATTTTTCAGGTAAGTCCAATGCCTCTTTCAAATGGAAGTTAAGCCTCCCGAAGATAAAAACATTATTATCCTTGTCATTGTCCTTATAACCATCAAAATAAGCATTTAATCCCACTCCTATCGAAAGAAGCCTGTTCAGTCCGTAATCATAAGTTCCTGTAACTCCCGTACCATATCCCCAGGCATTAAGCCCCAGCTGTAATTTCTGATCTCCTTTTCCCGTCCAGGCCTGCGCATTTATAGAACTACTGAATAGTACTACCATAAACGCAAAAATTAATTTCTTCATAAATTTCAATTTTGACATTATATTAGAATCCTAAGCAGCAAAAATAACACCGAAATCAATTAAAAAATTGTATTTTTATGGGATATTTGAAAAAAAATTATGATAATTGCGGGATTGAATTTAGATATTGTCTGGAAAGATAAAAATAAAAACTTTCAGTTAATAGAAGAACAACTTGGAAATACTACGGCAGATCTTTTTCTTCTGCCGGAAATGTTTTCTACAGGTTTTTGTATGGATGCAGCAGAAGTATCCGATCAAAATGAAGAATCTTTAGTATTTCTGAAAAAGATGGCTAAAGAAAAGAATGCTGCTTTTGCCGGAAGTTCCCCGGTAGAAGATTCAGGGAAATTCTTTAACCGGATGTATTTCGTTCAGCCTGATGGGCAGTATGCTTACTATGATAAAAGACATCTTTTTACTTTTTCGGGTGAAGACAAAATATATTCACCAGGAAAAAAAAGAGTTATTGTGGAGTATAAAGGAGTACGGTTTTTGTTACAGGTTTGTTATGATCTGAGATTTCCTGTGTTTGCCAGGAATAATGATGATTATGATGCTATATTATATGTTGCTAACTGGCCTGAAAAAAGAGTAGGAGCCTGGGAGCATCTTTTAAAAGCCAGGGCAATTGAAAATTTATCTTATGTATTTGGAGTAAACAGAATAGGAATAGATGGTAATAATCTGCTATACCCTGAAAGCTCACATTTTTTCTTTGGAGATGGTAGGGAGATTTCTGATAAAAAAAGAAACATAACTTCAGGAGAATTGAATATGGAAGAATTACAATCATTCAGAGATCATTTTCAGTTCTTAAATGACAGGGATTATTTTTCCATTCAGTAATAATAAATGTTTTTTAAAGATATAGA
>NZ_JALAHD010000140.1 GCF_022712095.1 Chryseobacterium sp.
ACTCTCACTTATTTACATAAAATTGGTGAGAGTTTTTTATTAATTCTATTAGAAAGTTTTAGAATTAAATATTTTTTCAAAGTAATTGATCAATAATGCTCTTTCGGCTTCAGATAAATTGGCTTCGTTATGATAAACGATATAGCCGGGCATTGGCATGGTCTTATTCTGGAGAGACTGAATAGAGTTTTTGAGCATATTTGTTTTCAGATCTTTATTGTAAGTGCCCCAAACAGAAAAATTAAGGTGCTCTCGCCCTTCGTTTACATGGCTTTTTACAGACCATGAGATAGGAGCTATGTGAGCATATTTCGGATATATGGTTTCATTGGAGTGGCAGTCGTAACAGGCTCCTTTCAATAAATTCGTTATTTTTTGCGGTGTCTTTTGAGTATCCGTAAAATTGACTTTATGATCAACAGGTGGGTTCTCTCTATCAATAGGAATAAACTGGATCATAGCAAACGCGACCAAGCTCCAAAATATAATTTTCTTTATCATCTTCATTAATTATTTAACAGGTGTCAGGATAGAACTATCAGATTTTAGCTCTTTATCATTACTGTCAATAAGTTTTTTTCCTGCAGTCTCGGACTGGGACTGATTATCAGGATTTGCAAGACTTACAGGCCTTGGATTATCTAATGTACGTGTATCTTTCAGATCCCAATCTTCCACAGAATCCCATAATGGCCTTACAATAACTGTTTTATAATACGTGTAAGCATCTTCCGCAAAAACATTTTTTTCAAAATCTGCTTCGTCCCAATATTTATTCCCATTATTATCCACCAAAATTCTTACTATATATTCCGCAGGTTTTATGATATCAAACTTGACACTTTCTACATTGGTATACTTCTGATAGATCACTTTTCCTGCAGAATCCAATAACTGTATCCAGTAATTATAATCAGGCTTATTCTGGAGCTTAAGTGTTAAACTGCCATAGTTCTCAACTTTGTCTGCTTCAAAATCAAAACGGTAAGATTTAAGAACCTTATCATAAAATGATTCAACAGTTTCTTTCGGGATTGTTAATTGATATTTTTTTCCTGCTTCAAAATCCGATTGCACCAGAATCTGATAAGGATTGGTTTCTGAAATTCTAGCTGTAAATTCATGGGTAGTTAAGCTATCACTTTTCAATGTCCATTTTTCCGGTTGAATTTTATCAACTACATAGTTGGAAAGAATTTTAAAATCTGTTTTCGGCGGCAACAGATTTCCATCATTATTAGAGGAAATTGTCATCGCATTTTTAGTATTATATTTATAGAATACCGAAACTGTATCCTGTTTGCCATCCGCATCATAACTAAATTTCAGGTTTTCAGTAACAGTCTGCCCTACATTATTTTTTACAGCATCAAACCATATCCTCACAGAATCTGATTTAGGATGGTGTGTTACTTTTATGTCCTGAAGCTTATCATTGATAGATAATACTTTTACATTTTCAGGTCCTCCTTCAAAGGTCATTAAAATTCCTCCGGGAACTTCTTTCATTTCCTCATACTTTAATGCTTTTTTAGATGGATAAACTTTTAAATTCAATCCTGAAATAGATTTTTCAACATCCAAAATGTCTTTTTGAAAACCTACTTTCTCTTTACCGGCATCATATACAGAGTTTCCATTCTCATCTTCAAAAGCTATAATCTTATATTTTCCCGGTGAAAGATAATTCAGTTCGTAATATCCATCTGCATCCACTTTAGTGATATAATATGGCTTCTGTTTGTAATTAATAGAGTCATTGGCCTGATATAGTCCAACAACAAGCTTATTTTCAGTAGAATTTTGTTTTTTAAGGGCCAGAGCATCTTTTATTTCTCCGCTTATATAAAGGTCATCAAGTTTTTCTCCTGTAGAAAATGCAAAATTAAAATAAGGAAGTACATTGGACTCATTATTATCGACAATAGAGTTTCCAAAATTGAAATTATACGTTGTATTTGCCTGTAAAGTATCTTCCCACTGTATCAACACATATTTATTAGCGATATTGGAAGGTAAGATACGTTTGATCTTTTTAATAGGTGGTGAAATAATCAGGTTTTTGTTGATATCCTTCAAGGTAACATATTCATCAAAATCCAGCCGTAACTCCTTGATATTTCTAGAAACATGAATTCTTGTAGAATCTATATTAGAACTCAAAAATTTGGGAGCCAAAGAGTCTTTAGGACCTCCTACGGGAGAGCCAACCCTTGCACAAGACTGTACAAGAAAACCAATAATCAATAATAAAAAAAATCTCTTCATGAATATGTTTAGACAAAAGTAAACATTATTCTCCAAAAACTTCATTTCCGGCTTTCAAAGAGTCATTCATTACCGCATGAAGTTTTTCTTTCTGAACAGGAAAATCTTCAAATAAACCAGATAATGCAAGTGCTGTGTATACTTTATTGGAGTATTTATTTCCTATAGCAACTATAGTTACTTTAGAATTTAAAAGGTGAGCAAATACCGAATTGGTTCCATGCCACCATCCGTTATGGTAAGTAAGCTTTTCACCATTATCAAAAATTTTCATCCTGAATCCTAATCCGTAGTTATTCATTCCGGGTTTTTCATTGCTGTAAGGGGTAAATACCATCTGCATCAGCTCAGGTTTCAGAAAATCTTTGGAGAACATAGCTTTAGAAAAATTATACAAATCCCGTGGTGTAGTATACACATTTTTATCTCCGTAAATAAGATCCAATCTGTCTAATGGATATAGTTTATTTCCTTTATAATAAAAAGACTGGGAAGCTGTAGGAATATCTTTCTCCTGAAAGATATAAGTATTCTCCATTTTCAGAGGCGTAAAAATCATCTCTTGCATAGCCTGTGGAAAAGGAGTTTTAGTTACTTTTTCCACCAAAAGGGCAAGCATGGCAAAATTCGTATTACAATACATAAATCCGGTATTGGTTTCACGTGCCAGATCAGGTTTATATTTAATCAACATATTTAATATGTCCTGATTGGTTAAATATGGTTTTGAAAGTTCCGCAGGAGCCGGCTGTATTTTGGTGATGAAATATTCATATTTAGGAAGTCCGCTTCTTTGAGATAGTAAAGCCTGAACTGTAACATCCGGATAAGGAAATCCTGGAAAATATTCAGTAAGATGGTCTGTTAATTTTATTTTTCCAGCCTCTACTAATTTTAAAGTTGCCATTGCTGTTAAGGTTTTAGAAACGGATGCTACATGTAAAGCTGTATTCTTACCAATTGGTTTCTGGTTCCCTTCCCTACTGAAGCCCCTGTATTCTTCAAATAGGATATCATCTCCTTTGGCTACTAAAATTCCACCACTAAGATCAGCACCCTCCCAAACTGTTTTGTAATAATCATTAATATAATGAATAATTGCATTCTTGTCAGAAAGAGCATCATCTTGCTTCGTAAAAACTTTGTCTAAATCTACATTTCCGAAATTGGGCAGATTTGTAGTTGCTTGTTGAAGTTGTTTTTCTTGGTTTTCACTTTTATTTTTACAGGATATAGAAAATAAAAAAACAGATAGAATGAGTAAAAAATTCAGCTTCTTCATACGTTCAAAAAATGATCGGCAATTTAATAAAACTCAGTTCAAAACATGAAGGGCTGATGCAAATTATGAATTATTTAACACATTTACATAAAATAAGGATTATGCTAATTTGTAAATGACGAAAAAATTTTATCTACTATAAATTGTGCGAGTTTTTCCTTACTTTGATGAGTCCATCCGGCAATATGCGGAGTAATAATCACCTGATCAGATTCTAAAAGATATTTCAAATCTTCATTTTCATTTTCAATATTTTCAAAAGAAGATTTTTCATATTCCAAAACATCCAGACAGGCTCCTTTTACTTTTCCAGATTTTAAAGCGCTTACTAAAGCTTTCGTTTTTAAATTCTTTCCTCTTGCCGTATTAATGAAATAAAAATCTTGTTCCATCCTGGAAATAAACTCCTCATCGATTAAATAATGGGTAGCTTCTGTTAAAGGAATATGCAGACTTAGCACCTGAGCCTCACTTTGAAGTTCTTCAAGGCTTACCTGAGTAGCATATTTATCTGAAAGTCCTGGTAGTATGTCATAAAAAATAACTTTACACCCAAACCCTGATAATCTTCGGGCTGTTGCTTTACCCATATTTCCGTAGCCTATTAATCCCACAGTTTTACCCAACAGCTCATCTCCTCTGTTTTCTTCACGTTTCCAAATCCCATTCTTCACTTCCTGGGAAGCAATAAACAGACGGTTCATAATGATCAAAAGCATTCCCAATACATGTTCAGCAACAGAATCTCTGTTTCCCTCCGGAGAATTGATCAGCTGAATACCCAGCTTCTCGGCAACTGGGATATCAATATTTTCCATACCGGCACCTACTCTGGCAATAAATTTCAGATTTTTGGCCTTTTCAAGAAAATTCTTATCCAGAGGAATCCTGCTTCTAATAATAAGTCCCTCATAATTTTTAATTTTCCGGCATACCTCATCATAGGAAGATGTAAAATCTTCTTCCAGCACAAAGTTTTTAGCCAGCAACTGTTCAGTAATAAGAGGGTGATTTTTATCTAAAAGAAGAATTTTCATTTCGTTTTTTTTTCAACGCTAAATGTATGTAAAACCCGACGGTTTTAAATTAGCAAGGAAGTTAATAATAGTTCAGGTTTACTTTTGCTCTTGCGGATCTTGAAATAGTTTTCTAAGCTCTACAGACTCTAAAGGCTTCATCCTTCCGGAAAGAATAAGGGAAAGTTCTTTTCTTCTAAAAGCGGCGGCATATCTCAGTTTTTCCTCTTCCGTTTCAGGGATCATTTCCGGAATGGGAATAGGGCGGTTAAACTCGTCTACCGCAACAAAAGTATAAATCCCTTCATTGGTACGGGTTTTTGTCTGATTTATCGGATCATCCAACCAAACATCCACATAGATCTCCATAGAAGTGGAAAATGCTCTGGAAACTTTGGATTCCAAAACCACAATTCCCCCTTCCGGAATCGGATGATTAAATGATACATGGTTTACCGATGCAGTAACCACTCTTCTTTCACAGTGTCTTGATGCTGAGATAGATGCACAACGATCCATTCTTGCAAGAAGTTCTCCTCCGAAAAGATTTCTTAAAGAATTTGTTTCGTTCGGAAGCACAATATTGGTCATGATAGTCAGAGATTCTGACGCTTTTTTTACTTTTTTTCCCATTAGTTTACTGTTTTGTGGTCGTCTGAACTTTGACACCATTAGTAATCGGCGTGATTAACGAATCTTTATGTAAGGAATCAACAGCTATTGCTTTCAGGGAATCTTTTTTAGGTTGTACTGTGTCCTCCTGTATCCTGTGTGTTTTAGTCTGTACAGAAACATTGTCAAAAGATTTCTTGCCAAAAAGAAACTCTTGCTGAGTATATGCCAGATAAACTATTCCCAAAACAGGAATAAGAAAAAGGAAAATCCATAAAATAGATTTATTGAATTGATAATCTTGATCCCTTTTTTCTGAATGATCCGTTTTATCAGCATTTCTAATATCTGAAATCTTGATTTCTTCAAGTCCATAGAAATCAGGGTGCTCTGCTTCCAGTCTGCTTCCCTTAAAATGGGATTCTCCCTCGGTAATAGAAAGTAATCCTAGCCTCGGAATCTCCAGAAACTGGTCCGCCTGAAGCTTTTTCTTCCAAAAATCGGTTTGAATCTCAAGTTCATTTTTAACCGATTCTTTAGATTCATTCTTTTGACTTTGGATATAGTTGATAAGATCATCATTCTGCACCTCATAATCAAGCTCAAAAGCAATCTGATTGGAAGGTGGAAGTATGCTTCCGTTTTCAGAATTGATAATCGCCTTAGAGCTCTCCAGAGAAAACACCCCAAAACCCGGAACTACAACAGTTCCAAATCGTTTCAGATATTCTAAAATGTAAGCCGAAATATTCATTTGGTGGCAAATTTATAACTTTTAAATGACTTTTTGAGAGATTATTTATATGAAAAAAGACTGCCGAAACAGTCTTTACAATCTAAC
>NZ_JALAHD010000141.1 GCF_022712095.1 Chryseobacterium sp.
CAACAAAGTCTTATTTATAAAGTACGATAATTAAAAGTAAATAGTATAAATTATGAAAAAATTATTTTTAGGATTAGCTATAATTTCAACATCATTAGCTTTTGCTCAACAAACAACGGAAAAGGAACCTGTTAGATTTGGTATTAAAGCAGGTGGAAATGCATCTTCATTTAGTGAGCAGGAACTGAGTATTAATAATCTGAAAGCTGGTTATTATGCAGGAGTTCTTGTTAATATTCCTCTTTCAAGAGAATTCAGCATTCAGCCTGAGGTATTATACAATGAACTAGGTTCAAGAAATGTAGTTTCATCAACAGAAATAACCAATGGTCCAGCAACTATAAATGCAAAAAATGAATATAGAGCAACTTTACGTTATATAACAGTTCCGGTAATGGTTCAATTTAAGCCTATGCGTAACTTTTATGTAGAAGCAGGACCTGAATTCAGTTATTTTGTATCAGGAAAAAATACAGGAGAAACTAAAGTTACAACCACTATTGGAAGTACTACTTCAACACAGACTCAATCTACTTCTGATAAAATTGATAAAGACAATATTAATAAACTTAACTTTGGTTTAGGTCTGGGTGTAGGATATGATTTTACTCCTAACTTCGGAATTAATGCAAGATATGTTAACAGTTTAAGCAACATCTATAACAGTACTCTTCAAACTACAACAAATTCTTCACCGAATAACAGAACTTTCCAATTAGGACTTAGTTACAAGTTTTAATAAAATAAAAAAAAGCTAGGTTTTACCTAGCTTTTTTTTATTTTGAAATAATATTATTTTTTTAATTGAATAATTCAGAATTCTCCCCTTTCTCTACCGGATATTCTTCTGTAAAACATCCGAAGCAGTGATTGGAAGATCCCAAAATTTCTTTCAAGTTTTCAGTACTCAAAAATTCTAAAGAATCTACCCCGAGATAAGTCCTCAATTCTTCTGTTGTCATATTAGCAGAAATAAGATCATCTTTAGAAGGAGTATCAATTCCTAAATAGCAAGGAGCAATAATCGGAGGTGAAACACTTCTGAAGTGAATCTCTTTTACTCCGGCATCTTTAAGAATTTTAACTAGTCTTTTAGAAGTTGTTCCACGAACAATAGAATCATCAATAATCACTACCCTTTTATCTTTTATTTCAGAGATAATGGGATTCAATTTCAGATTCACCACTCTTTCCCTCATTTCCTGAGTCGGAACAATAAAGCTTCTTCCAATGTATCTGTTTTTAATGAGAACGGGACGGAAAGGTATTCCTGAAGCTTTGGAGAAGCCAATAGCTGCCGGAACTCCTGAATCAGGAACGCCGATAACGACATCAGCATCTACAGGAGCCTGCTCCCAGATTTTTTCACCGGATTTTTCACGTATTTCATATACGTTGATGTTTTCCATAGTGGAATCAGGTCTTGCAAAATAGATATATTCAAAAGAACATATTCTCTGCTTTCCTGTATTATTGACCATATAAGACTGTAATCCGGTCTCATTTTCATTGGTATAAATAATTTCTCCCGGTAATATATCACGTACATATTGTGCCCCTACTGCATCTAATGCTACTGATTCTGAAGCAACCACATAACTCTTTTCATCAATAGCGCCTAGCACTAATGGTCGGATCCCGTTAAAATCCCTGAATGCAAAAAACTTATTTCTGGTCATTCCCACTACTGAATAAGCTCCTTCAATTTTTTCCATGGTAGCTTTAATGGCACCCCTTAATCCTAAATCAAGATTTTTTTGAATTAATCTTAAAATAACTTCCGAATCTGAAGTAGCTCTGAATACAACTCCTTCAGCTTCCAGCTCAGCTTTCAACTCTCTGGCATTGGTTAAATTACCATTATGAGCAATAGAAAGTATAATCTGGTCGTATTCATTTTTGGCAAAGAATGGCTGGAAATTATACTTTTTCTTATCTCCTGCAGTAGTATAGCGGGTATGTCCTATTGCAGAGTTTCCCATAAAAGTTTCAGGATCATGGATCTCTTTATAAACATCTAAAACAAGTCCCTCATCCTTTAAATTATTTATTTTTCCATCCTTTAAAACAGAAATACCACAAGCTTCCTGACCTCTGTGCTGCAAAGCAAAAAGTCCGAATTGGGAAAGAGAGAACGTATCTAGATCATTGTCTGAATACAACCCGAAAATACCACATTCTTCGTTGGGTGCATCCAGTTTTTCTTCTTGCGGAGTTCTGAAAAGATTTCTGCCGTAAGGCTGAGTTTTAAACTGTTTTAAATATTCACTTTTATGAATTTCTAAACTTTTCATTTTATTAAGATATTAGAGACTAGTATCAGAAGTCTGTTCTATGCTACTAGCCCCGTATTATATTTTTTAAACTTGCTGTTAACAAACAAATTATTTTCAGAGATAAAGTTCTGAAATTATTTCTTAAGGAGAGCTTTCAATCTATTATAGATTTCGACATATGCTTCTGTAACTTCTCCTAAATCTCTACGGAAACGGTCTTTATCTAATTTTTTCATGGTATCCTTATCCCATAATCTGCAGGTATCAGGAGAAATCTCATCAGCCAGAATAATCTGTCCGTCTGAAGTTTTTCCAAGCTCGATTTTGAAATCTACCAAAATAATGTTGATCTTATCAAATAGGTCAATAAGAATATCATTGATATCTGAGGTAAGTTCATACATTTCATCCAGCTCTTCGTAAGTTGCCAAACCTAAGAAAACAGCATGGTGATCATTGATAAGCGGATCCCCAAGCTCATCTTTTTTATAGCAGATATCAAAAATGGTAACCGGTGATTTTATTCCTTCCTCTACTCCTAATCTTTGTGCCATACTTCCTGCAGAGTAATTTCTTACCACCATTTCCAAAGGAATAATAGAAACTTTTTTTACAAGCTGTTCTCTTTCATCCAATTGCTTGATGAAATGGGTTTTTACTCCTTTCTCATTTAAGTATTCAAAAATAAGAGTGGTAATCGCATTGTTCATTTCTCCTTTAAGATCTACCTGCCCCCTTTTCTGAGCATTGAAAGCTGTAGCATCATCTTTAAAACGTACGATTACTTCATCCGGATTGTCAGTAGCAAAAACCTGTTTTGCTTTACCTTCGTACAACATTTCTCTCTTTTCCATTTTTTAAATTTTCGTTATAGTTAGATTTATAATTATTTTATTAAAATTCCAGTTAATACAGCCATTCCAAAGCTTAAAAGTGTACCTATAAGTACATATTCTGTCAGTTTCCTCTGTTTAGCCTGAGCCAGATCGCTGAATCTGAATACAGATTTAGCAGCAATCATAAAACCTACTCCTTCCCAATGATCTACAACAATAAAAGTAAAAACTAATAGTCTTTCCAGTATTCCTATGTATTTCCCGGCACTTGTTAAAGAGTCAGTTTGCAGGTTATTTAATTCTTCAGAAACCGGAGTCCAGGAAGAAAGTAATATTTTAATGAGAATAGATGCAGGCATGGTTAAAAATACAGTAGCCATTGTAATTTTTAAGATATCAGAATTCTGTAAAAAGCTACAATTAACTTCCCCAAAATAAAAGGCAATTCCTGATATCACCAAAATATGCAGCAGTTGATCAATAAAAAACCACCTTTTCTTGGTCTTTGAGTTTTGGAAAATAAGTTTGGCGAAATCAATTAAAAAATGAGATATACCTATTAATATGGCTACCCACCAAAGATTTAAATCCCAAAGGAATACAAAAGCCAGTAAGGTATGTATAAGGATATGGATGTATAAGTATTTACTTTTCAGTTTAAGTTTTTCTTTGTCAGCAACCCATGAATCCGGCTGAAGAATAAAATCTCCGAGTAAATGAGCCAATATGAGTCTAACAAAAATCATTTCTATAGTTCTGAAATTTTCTTTTTAAAATACTGGTTGGTTTCTATAATAAGATCGTAGTTGGCTCTCTTCAGTCTTTGGCTTATAGAGGACTGGGAAATAGCAAATTTTTTAGCCAGATCTTCCTGAGTAATATCCTCATTCATAATCATTTCGTGAATAATCTCAGCTGTAGCCATTGTCCAGTTATCAAAATCTTTGGAAGACCATTTTAAAAGGATATTCAAATCCCTGTCTACGATATCATTCAGCGTTTTTATAGCAACAGTATGACCATCATTCTTAAGATCGTTTAATAACCTTCCTGAGTTAACGTAAGCAGTTCCATTGGATTCGGTAATCTTTTCTGAAGAAAAACTTTCTTCCCCAATACCTATTGCTATTCTTACATCTAAATTTTCCTGACTTTTAATAAGGGATTTTATAGCGAGAAAATGCCAGAAGACTTCGTCGATACTACATTTAAACTGAAATTCGTCGCCTCTGTATATTTCCCATATCTGTGGGGAATTTCCCCAGTGTTCTAGGAGATTCTTTAGTCTGGTAATCCAAACTTCTGTGTCTGCATGTTGCGAATTTATAATATCACCGGTAATGACCGCTATCATTTTGCAAATATAAGCATAAATACTTATAAATAAAAGATATAAGCAGAAACACTTATAGATTTTTATTATTAGCGAATCTACTTATATCAATTGAAACAAGATTAGGGAAATTATTTCTTTATAATAGAAAAAAATATGAGATTTAAGTTTTTGATTTTTAATTAATTGGATTTCTTATGGATGATTTATTTATTGAGAATTCATTGAAATAAATTCCCCTTTTCATAGAAAGCATATTTTTAAACTTCAAAAATTTTTCACTTAGAATTGTGAGGCCTAAAATACTAAATCGGGACATTTATATTTTCAAATTCACATTAACTAAATATTAAATTTCAAAATATAAATCATTGGTTTTTAAAATATTGAAAGGGTTTATTATGGGAAGTATAATTTTTTTCCGTATTTCCACTTTTTAAGTATCTTTGAGAGCTAACTAAAATTATATGAATACAGAAATATTAAACAACATTAAAATGGTAGCTGATACAGCAAGAGATTTTGCTGAAAAGAATATCAGACCACATATTATGGAATGGGATGAAAGTCAGACGTTTCCTAAAGACCTTTTTCATCAATTGGGCGAAATGGGGTTTATGGGCATTGTGATTCCTGAACAATATGGCGGATCCGGTTTAGGTTATCATGAATATGTTGCTGTTCTGGATGAGATTTCGCAGGTAGATCCATCAATAGGCCTTTCTGTTGCTGCACACAATTCTCTTTGTACTAATCATATATATGAGTTCGGAGATGAAGAACAGAGACATAAATGGCTACCCCAATTAGCTACAGGGAAAGTGATCGGAGCTTGGGGGCTTACAGAGCATAATACAGGTTCAGATTCAGGAGGAATGTCTACAACGGCAGTGAAAGATGGTGATGAATGGATCATTAATGGTGCTAAGAATTTCATTACTCATGCTATCTCCGGTGATATTGCTGTAGTAATGACAAGAACGGGTGAAAAAGGAGCTAAAAATAATTCTACAGCTTTTGTGCTGGAAAAAGGAATGCCGGGATTTACTTCGGGAAAAAAAGAAAATAAACTGGGAATGAGAGCTTCCGAAACGGCTGAACTTATATTTGATAATGTACGTGTTCCGGATTCTCACCGATTAGGAGAAGTTGGTGAAGGTTTTAAGCAGGCTATGAAAGTATTGGATGGTGGTAGAATTTCTATTGCTGCACTGAGTTTAGGAATTGCAAGAGGAGCTTATAAAGCGGCCCTGAAATATGCTCAGGAAAGACAACAATTTGGAAAACCTATTTCAGAATTCCAGGCTATTAATTTTATGCTGGCAGATATGGCTACGGAAATCGATGCAGCAGAACTTCTTATTCAGAGGGCTGCCACATTAAAGAATGCAAAACAAAAAATGACAAGAGAAGGGGCTATGGCAAAACTTTATGCTTCTGAAGCGTGTGTAAGAATTTCCAATAATGCTTTACAGATTTTTGGCGGATATGGTTATACGAAAGACTTCCCTGCCGAAAAATATTACAGGGATTCCAAATTGTGTACCATCGGAGAAGGAACTTCCGAAATTCAGCGATTGGTAATCGGAAGAGATATTACAAAATAAATCTGAAAAATAATAAATGAAAAAAAGGTGATATGTTTTACATATCATCTTTTTTTGTGTGTTTAAAGTATTTTCACGGTATTTTGAAATAAAAAGTTAAATACTCTTAAAATAATTTGTTTTTCATATTATTTTTTTTATTAGTTTTGATTTATCACAACAAAATAAATATTCTTATATGAAAAAACAATTATCCATGCTAGGGATGCTTGTCATTTCCGGCATCTCTTTCGCACAAACAGATCGTCTTTGGTCTGAAAGTTCTACCAAAACAACTTCTTCAGTATTTGAAAATAAAACGAATATTATTAATCCAAGGATTTACAGCTTGGATATCAACAGTCTGAAAAGTGTTTTGTCCAGAGTTCCCAAAAGATTGGTAGCCGGTGAAAAGTCTGAAGTAATTATTTCTTTTCCGAACTCTGAAGGTAAAATGGAAAATTTTAAAGTACGCGAAAATTCCAATTTTGAACCGGAGTTAGCAGCTAAATATCCGGATATTAAATCCTATGTTGGTGAAAGTTTGAATGATCCCAACTCTTCAGTTTATTTTAGCATTTCACCGTTAGGTTTGTCCTCAATGGAAATATATGGAGATAAATCTGCCGTTTTTATTGAGCCCTATACAAAAGATCTTTCCTCTTATGTTGTTTATAAAAAGACAGACAAGAAAGATGATTTGAATAAATTTGAATGTACGGTGATTGAATCCGCTCAAAAAGGGATTGGGAAACCTGATGTTACAGCCCGTCCTAATGCTGATGATGCCATACTAAGAACATTCAGGCTAGCTCTTTCTTGTACGGGTGAATATGCTGTTTATTTTGGGGGAACTAAAGCGCAGGCTTTGGCTGCTATGAATAATACTATGACGCGTGTAAATGGAGTATTTGAAAAGGATTTTTCTTCCCGAATGGTTCTTATAGCCAATAATGATGCAGTGATTTATACAAATGCCTCAACAGATCCTTATTCTCCTTCTTCTTCTATGAGCAACTGGAATTCCCAGCTACAGTCTACTCTAACGTCTGTAATTGGCGAGGCTAACTATGATATTGGACATTTATTTGGTGCTACCGGAGGAGGAGGTAATGCCGGGTGTATAGGCTGTATTTGTACAAATGGTTCCAAAGGAAGTGGCTACACATCACCGGCTGATGGCATACCGTTCGGGGATAACTTCGATATTGATTATGTAGCTCACGAAATGGGGCATCAGTATGGAGGTAATCATACTTATTCTTATTATAATGAAGGTACAGGAGTAAATATGGAGCCAGGATCTGGTTCTACCATTATGGGATATGCCGGAATTACTTCTTATGATATCCAGCCTCATTCTGATCCATTTTTTCATGCAATAAGTATTCAGCAGATTACAAATAATATTAAAGCAAAAACTTGTTCTGTGAATACTCCTACAGGAAACTCTATCCCTACGGTAAATGCAGGTTTGGATTATACAATTCCTAAAAGTACACCATTTATGCTGACAGGTACTGGGGCTGATACAAATGGAGATTCTCTTACATATATATGGGAACAAATGGATAATGCTTCGAACTCGCAAACCAATGCGAACTCGGCTGCAACAGCAACCAAAACTTCCGGTCCCATTTTCAGATCATGGGTGCCTACTACCACTCCGGTAAGATATTTCCCCAGAATGGCCTCTATTTTAACAGGTTCTACTACCACTGCCGGCTCAGAAATAAATGTAGAAGCCTTGCCTTCTGCAGCCAGAACAATGAATTTTAGATTTACCGTTCGGGATAATAGAATCGGAGGCTCAGGAAATAATTCTGATGACGTTGTTATTACTGTAAATCGTACAGCAGGGCCATTTAATATTACTTCACAGAATTCAGCAGTTACTTACTCAGGAAACAGTTCTCAAACTATCACCTGGAATGTTGCAGGAACTACTTCAAATGGAGTGAACGCAGCGAATGTTGATATTCTTTGGTCTACTGATAGTGGTAATACATGGACAACTCTTCTGGCAAGTACTCCTAACGATGGCTCCCAGGCAGTAACTATTCCTAATATTTCAACTTCTACAGGACGAATTATGGTTAAAGGAAGCAATCATATTTTCTTTGATGTAAATAATGCCAATATTACTGTAAATCCATCTCTAGCTAAGCTGACTAATATAAATAATGAAAGTTTGACCACCGATGTTCAGTTATACCCAAATCCTGTAAGAGATATTCTTACGGTTTCAAATAAAACTAATGAAGATTATAAAATATTTGATATGACAGGTAAACTGATTAACTCAGGACAATTGAATAGAGGAACGGTTAATGTAAGCAGACTTATTGAAGGAGCTTACACTATCCAAATAGGTAACTCCAGCAAAAGATTCATTAAAAATTAGTGAATAAATTATATTGTAAACTATGGGTAAGCCGGATCAAATGATCCGGCTTTTTATTTGGGTAATTTATCTGGTTAAATTATTAGAAAAATGATTTGAGATTACTGAATTCCATTTTTCTACGATGTATGACATGATTAGAAACTTTATAATGGTAAGGTTTTTTGTTATATTTGCTTTAAATTTAAAAGATTCATGGATAAAATTGACAGTCTGAACCAAGTTGCTGAGTTTCATACTACATTTAAGGCACCTATTTTAGATACACCACAAATTCCTTCTCCGGAGAGATGTAATCTAAGAGTAGAACTATTACAGGAAGAGCTGAATGAGCTAAAGCAGGCTATTAAAGATAATGATTTAGTGGAAATTGCAGATGCACTTTGTGATTTACAGTATGTACTTAGCGGTGCTGTACTGGAATTCGGGCTTGGCAGTAAATTTGTAGAGCTATTCAATGAAGTTCAGCGTTCCAATATGTCTAAAGCATGTGATAATGAAGAACAGGCAAAAGAAACTGTTGAATTTTACAAACAAAAAGAAGTAGAATCTTTTTATGAGAAATCAGGAGAAAAATATAATGTATACAGGTCTTCAGACCATAAGGTTCTTAAAAATAAGTACTACTCTCCTGCAGATTTGAAAACAATTATAGAAAAGTAATATGAAAAAGTTCCTTATCCGTATTTTTACGTTATCGGGTCTTGTACTAGCCACTCAGCTTTATGATGCTCAGAAAGTAATCGTAAACAGAGAAGTAGAGACACAAAATGATGGTAAAATGCTTTTGGGAAACCAATTGAAAGATCAGTTTTTAAAAGAACCTTACAGTAACTGGTATGTACAGGAGCATGATGAATATGCTGTAGATGAAAAAGCCATTGCTGAATTGAGGAAAAAGAAAATTAACTCCTATAATATCACTGTTTTCCTTGGTACGTGGTGTGAAGACAGCCACAGGGATTTTCCAAGATTAATGAAAATATTGGAACAAGTAAAATATCCTGAAAATAAGCTGACTATTATTGCTGTTAACAGAAAAAAAGAATCTCCTACAGGAGATGAAGGTTTATATAATATTCAAAAAGTTCCTACTATTATTGTTCAAAAATATGGCAAGGAAATTGGAAGAATAGTTGAAATGCCTACTACAGGATATATTGAAAGAGATCTTGTGGATATTTTAAATAAAGTTGATAA
>NZ_JALAHD010000142.1 GCF_022712095.1 Chryseobacterium sp.
CCCTAAGTATTTTAGCCCCTTGCTCCAAAACTTTAAAGTGGAGTTTCTGAGTTTCTTCATTAATTTCCAAAGGCGATTTTCCCAACGACTTATAAATAAAAGATTTTCTCGATATTCCAATTAGCAAAGGAAATTTTCCAAAACCAAGATATTGTACTTCATTTAATAATTTCATCTGATCCTCTACCTTTTTTCCAAATCCAAATCCCGGATCCAAAATAATATCATGAATTCCTTTTTTTAATAATTCATTGATTTTTTTAGAAAAATATTGATTCTCCTCCAGCGTTATATCCTGAAATTCTATTTTATCATGCATGGTATCATAAGAAGGATTTACATGCATTAAAATATAAGGCAATCCTGTCTCAGCTACGACATCAAACATACGGTCATCATATTGTCCGCCGGAAATATCGTTAACAATATCCATCCCTTCATTAAAACCATACTTTACCGTCTCAGCATAGAAAGTATCAATAGATATCAATACTTCAGGAAATTCTTTTTTAATATTTGAAACTACAGTTCCTAATCTCCTGATTTCTTCTTCACTGCTTAAAAAGTCAGCATTAGGTCTTGTCGACTGAGGACCGATATCTATAATTTCTGCTCCTTCTTTTATTAATTTTTCAGCATGCCGCAGTGCTGATTTTTCATTATTAAAATGTCCTCCATCTGAAAAAGAATCGGGAGTAAGATTCAGAATTCCCATAATCTTAGGGCCTTCTAAATTGACTAATCTGCCATTGCAATTAATGGAATAATGATGATACAATGATAAATGATTCATGATACAAAAATAAGAGTTATTGAGTTAGGAGTGATAAATTGTGAATTAGAAATTTTAATAATGAATATACTCTGAACTATTATTGAGAGCCTGGCTTTTGGAATATTGGTGAAAAATCTATGTGACTTATCATTTAAACCTTATCCCTACCAACTTAAATCATCAGTTTTGAAAGCTATTTTGTATATTTGGGCTATTAAGAAAGTATATGTCAAAAACTTCAGTACAGTTCGAGAAAATTATCAGTCAGTGCCGAGATCTTTTCAGTAAAAAATTACAGGATTACGGAGCCGCATGGAGGGTATTAAGACCAAGCTCCATTACCGATCAGATTTACATTAAAGTCAACAGGATCCGTACTTTACAAATGACCGATAAGAAAATGGTGGATGAAAGTGAAGATGATGAATTCGTTGCTATTGTGAATTATTCGATCATTGGACTTATTCAGCTGGAAAAAGGGCTTTCTGATGATTTCAACGAAAATAAAGACGAAATAATAAGTCTGTATGATAAATATGCTGATGAAGCAAAAGCACTTATGGAAAGAAAGAACCATGATTATGGAGAGGCCTGGAGAGATATGAGAATTTCTTCCATTACCGATTTAATTTATCAGAAAGTTTTGAGAACAAAACAAATAGAAGATAATCAGGGCAAGACCATCGTATCAGAGGGCTTAGAGGCTAATTATTTTGATATGTTAAATTATGCTGTTTTTTGTCTTATCAAGTTCTCTGAACAGCAAAATCAGTTCGAACCCAAAACTATTTAATATGATCAAAGGTTTATTAAGATTCATTATTGCCATTATTTTTATTCTTTCCGGATTTGTAAAAGCCGTGGATTTAGTAGGTTTTTCCTTTAAAATGGAAGAATATTTTTCCCCGGCGGTATTCAATATGCCGTTTTTCGAGAAGTTTGCATTGATATTTTCCATTATAATGGTGGTCTTAGAACTTGGTTTGGGTATCATGCTTTTATTAAGAATGAAACTTAAGTTTACCCTTTGGGCATTGATCATCCTATGTATATTTTTTGGATTCCTTACTTTCTATTCCGCTTACTTTAATGTGGTGACCGACTGCGGATGTTTCGGAGATGCCATTAAATTCACACCATGGCAAAGCTTTATTAAAGATATTGTTCTTTTAGCCGGTCTTATTATTCTGTTTTTATTATACAGAAATGATTTTAAGAAAGAAGAAGAATCACAAAACAAAGCAAAATACTGGGTTACAGGTATTTTTTCCATAATTATGATCTATATTATGTTTCAAGGGATTATGCATGAACCTTTAATCGACTTCCGGGATTATAAAATAGGAGCAGATCTGGCAGCTGAAAAGGAAAAAATCGCTAAAAATCCATCCGAATATAAAACGTTCTATTCTCTGAAAAATGAAAAAACAGGAGAAGTGCTTAAAGTTAATCAGGATGATTATATCAAAGAAACAAAATACTGGGAAGATGGTTCTCCCTGGAAAATAGAAGAAGGAAAAAATGAATCGGTATTGGTAAAAGAAGGCTATTCTTCAGAAGTGGTAAAATTCAAGATAGAAGATCCTACAGGAAATGAACTGACAGAAGAAATTATTAAAGCCCCTAAAGCAATTATTGTTTTTTCTTATCACCCTAAAGAAGTTTCTCCGGAAATGCTTCAGAAAGTAGAAGCTAAAGTCAACACTCAAAAAGATGCTCTTATTTATGGTGTTTCTACAGATCCCCATACTTTTAAAACCATTCCGAATGCGATGATGGACGGAACCGCAATTAAAACCATCGCAAGAAGTAACCCGTTTGTTCTTATTCTGCAAAACGGAAAGATTGTGGATAAACAACCCGCTAAAGACTATATCAAATAATTAACTAAACCTATTGTAATGCAAAAATCAAATAAATCTATTGCCGGCTATCACTTATTAATGATCTTATCTTCCGTAGACGGAGTATTTGCTCCCGAAGAAGGGATTCATATTCATAAATATCTAGCTGAAGAATTTCCATTCAAAATCAATCTGGATAATGAACTGGAAGCAATTGCATTATTACAGCCTGAAGAATGGAAAGATCATTTTGAATTCCATGCCCGTTGTTTCCTTGAAGATTCCACGGAACAGGAACGTAAAAGTTTTGTTCAGTTTGCTAAGTCTTTAATTAAAGCAGATGATATTGTGACGGAGGAAGAACATACTTTCTATAAGCTTTTAAAGAACCTTTGGCATTTGAATTAGTCCGGCTCCCTTAAATTCAAAACATATGAAAAAACTGTATTTAGCATTATTAGCAATGAGTACTCCTATTTTTCAAGCACAGCAATTCCCTGATCTTAAAGCCCCGGTCGCTGAGAAACAGGAACATATCAGAAATATTCACAATGATAAAGTCAATGATCCTTATTACTGGATGATTGATTACTTTAAAAAAGGAAAAGATTCCACAAAAGTTGTCGATTATCTAAAAGCAGAAAATACCTACTGGGAAGGCATGATGGAAGATACTGAACCTTTCAGGGAAAAGCTTTTTCAGGAAATGAAAGCCAGAATTAAAGAAAAGGACGAATCTGTTCCTGTCTTTAAAAACGGATATTACTATTACACCCGGACTGAAACAGGTAAGCAATATTATAAATACTGCAGAAAAAAAGGGAATCTTAAAGCCCCTGAAGAAATACTTCTGGATGTGGATCAAATGGCAGAAGGACATCCTTATTATGCCGCTACAGGATTCAGTATCAGCCCTGATAATACTAAAATGATTTATGGAGTAGATGATGTTTCCAGAAGACAATACAAATTATTTTTAAAAGATTTATCTACCGGAAAAACGACTGATCTGGGAATCAGAAATACAACAGGTTCGGCAATCTGGGCCAATGACAATAAAACCATATTCTATACTTCAAAAAACCCGGAAACTCTTTTAACAGAAAAAATATTCAGACATACATTAGGGACTGATGTTTCAAAAGATATTCCGGTATATGAAGAAAAGGACAAAACAAATTATATCGGTGTAGAAAAATCCAAGAATAATAAATTTATTATGATCTATTCAGGAGCCACTACATCTTCTGAGACCAGATACCTGGATGCCGATACTCCGAACGGCACATTCAAGGTTTTCCAGCCAAGGATGAAAGATGTTTTATATGACGTTACCCCTCTGGAGGATAAATTCCTTGTCGTAACCAATAGAGATGCCTTAAATTTTAAAGTAGCAGAAACTCCTCTTGATAAAACAGGAGTGGAAAACTGGAAAGATTTTATTCCTCACAGAACAGATGTGCTTATGGAGGGAATCAGTGAGTTTAAAAATTATCTTATTTTTAGTGAAAGACAAAACGGACTTTCTCAATTGGTTATCTATGACAGAAAAACAGGTAAAAAAGAGTTTCTGAAATTTGATGAACCCACCTACACTGTTTATTCTTCGGGAAATCCGGAATACAATACGGACAACTTCCGTTTCGGATATACTTCTCTGATCACTCCCAGTTCTCAATACGAACAGAACCTGAAAACGGGAAAAAGAACATTATTAAAACAGCAGGAAGTCCTTGGAGGTTATAATAAAAACGATTATACAACAGAAAGGCTTTTTGCTACAGCAAAAGACGGAACCCAAATTCCGATCTCTATTGTTTACAAAAAGGGATTTAAAAAGGATGGCAACAGCCCTCTCCTTTTATACGCTTACGGATCTTACGGGAACTCTATGGATGCAAGCTTCGGAAGTACAAGACTAAGCCTTTTAAACAGAGGTTTTGCTTTTGCTATCGCCCATATCCGCGGTGGCCAGGAAATGGGAAGGCAATGGTATGAAGACGGAAAAATGATGAAAAAGAAAAATACATTTACGGACTTCATCGATGCCGGAGAATACCTTGTTAAGCAAAAATATACATCTCCAAAACATCTGTATGCTCAGGGTGGAAGCGCCGGAGGATTATTAATGGGAGCCATAGCCAATATGAATCCTAACCTATGGAATGGCGTCATTGCACAGGTTCCGTTTGTAGATGTAGTGAATACGATGCTTGATGAAAGCATTCCGTTAACAACCAACGAATATGATGAATGGGGAAATCCCAATAATGAAGAGGCTTATTTCTATATGAAATCCTATTCTCCCTACGAAAATATAGAAAAGAAGAACTATCCTAATATCTTAGTAACAACAGGTTTACATGATTCTCAGGTTCAATATTTCGAGCCGGCTAAATGGGTAGCCAAATTAAGAGATATGAAAACAGACAAGAATGTATTATTCTTAAAAACAGATATGGATTACGGGCATGGAGGAGCTTCGGGAAGGTTTGATTATTTAAAAGACCTTGCCTTAGTATATGCTTTTATGTTTAAATTGGAAGGAATCAGTAAATAGTAAAGACTCGCAGATTTTTCAGATTTTTTTAGAAAGAAAGTGTCCAATAAGTACGTGAGTGTAAAAATTTAATAAAGAAATTAAAAAGTAAATCAATCAATATTATAATCCTATGAGAAGAAAAATAGTTGCAGGAAACTGGAAAATGAACAAAAATGTAATTGATGCTCAACAATTGATGATTCAGTTACTAAGCTATAAAAATAATAATGTAACCAACTGTGAGGTATGGATTGCTCCACCATCTTTATATTTAATGATGGCTAAAGATATCTTTGAAAAAGATGAGATAGGAGTTTTCGCACAGGACATCAGCGAACATGAAAGCGGAGCTTATACGGGAGAAATTTCTGCCGATATGATCGAATCTATTGATGTCAACGGTTCTTTAATCGGGCACTCTGAAAGAAGACAATATCATGGAGAAACGGATTCGCATTGTAATAAGAAAGTTAAATTGGCTTTAGATAAAGGATTAATCCCTGTGTATTGTAACGGAGAAACCCTTGAACAAAGAAAAGCAGGTCAACACCTTGATATTGTAAAAAAACAAACTGAAACTGCACTTTTTACTTTATCTGCTGAGGAAATTAAAAAAGTGGTTATCGCCTATGAGCCTGTTTGGGCTATCGGAACCGGAGAAACTGCAAGTCCGGAACAGGCTCAGGAAATTCATGCTCATATCAGAAATACAATCGCTGCAAAATATGGACAGGAAGTCGCTGACGAAGTATCTATCCTTTACGGAGGTTCCGTGAAACCTGATAATGCAAAAGAAATTTTCTCTCAGCCGGATATTGACGGTGGATTGATCGGAGGAGCTGCTTTAAAAGTAGAAGATTTCTCTAAAATCATTGAAGCTTTTAACTAGATAAAAAGTTAAACGGTATAAATTTAAAACACGCAAATGCG
>NZ_JALAHD010000143.1 GCF_022712095.1 Chryseobacterium sp.
CCAAAGATTAAAACTTTAAATAACAAAAACTTACTGGAAATTTATAGGCCTGTCATAAAAGATTGGGATAAAGGAATTGTTTCAAAACAACCGAAAAAACAAATATTAGAATATCAATTCGGAGATTTTGTTGAATACAACTCCAATCCTCACAATTACATTCCTATTAAAAAAATTGAATTTTCAACCTCCATGTGTTTTGGAGTTTGTCCTGTTTTCCAATTAATTATAGATAAAAACCAAAAGGCTTTATTCACTGCGGAACGCTTTAATTTTGATCAAAATGAAGAAAACTTGTCAGAAAACATTGAAGGAAAATTTCATACAAAAATTAAAAATGAAGATTACCAAGAGCTTATCAAAATATTAGAATACATTGATTTTCCAAACCTTCAGGATGAATATTCCGTTGATTGGACTGATGATCAAACATTAATTTTAAAAATTACCTATGGAAACGGAAAAGTCAAGACAATTCAGGACTATGGAGCTTCTGGAACTTACGGTTTAAAAAAAATATATAAAATACTATTTAATATGAGAAAAAACCAAGATTGGATTAAAGAATAACAATTGAATCTTTTCTTAAAACCAAAAGTATTACAAAATATAATAACTCCTTACCAAAAAACCACCTGTAATGACCATTGAAAGTCAAATCCAAACCTATTTCAATACCCATCCGGAGTCCAAACGCAGTGACATGCAAGAGCTTCACAACCTCATTCTGGAGCTTATGCCCAAATGTAAATTATGGTTTCTGGATGGAAAAAACAGTGATGAAAAAGTTGTTTCCAATCCCAATATCGGATACGGACTTCGCACCATACAATATGCTGGTGGAGAAAGCAAAGAATACTATCAGATCGGGGTGAGTGCCAATACAGCGGGAATTTCCATCTATATATTAGGAATTAACGACAAAACCTATCTTACCAGAACTTACGGAGAAAGGCTTGGTAAAGCAAAAATAACAGGATATTGTATTAAATTCAAACCCCTGAAAGATATCCATATAGAAATACTTAAATAGGCTATACGGTATAGTATTCAACAAAAGCTTTAATTCTTATTCAGCTTTTAAAAGTCAAATTATCCAGCAATCTATCACATATCAATTAATATTTTTCATACAAATAACCATTAAAGGAAAAAAGTACAACAATAACTCACTTTTATATATTTACTCCACCTCCCAACCGACATAACTTTGCCTCTATAATTTAACAGTTAAAAATAAAAGTTATGAAAGTTACATTTTTAAAAGGGTTAACCCTAGTTTCAACTTTAGCCCTTTCTGGTATAAACTCTACTATGATGGCTCAGCAGACTCCTTCTGCTGCACAGGATCCTCATATTTTAAAAGATATCCGTGTATTCCTAAATGCTTTAAACAATTCCGGAGGGAAACCACTGGAAACTTTACCTATGCAGGATGAGAGAAACGTGCTAATCAATGCTCAAAAATCCGTAAAATTTGACTATTCAGATATTGAAGAATCCGAAAGGACCATTACCCAGGACGGACAAACCGTAAAAATCCATATCGTAAAACCTAAAGGAGCTAAAAAGGATCTTCCTGTGTTTATGTTCTTCCATGGCGGAGGATGGATTTTAGGAGACTATCCTACCCATAAAAGGTTAGTAAGGGATTTGGTGGTTAACAGTGGTGCTGTTGCAGTATTCCCTGATTACACTCCTTCTCCTGAAGCAAGATTCCCGGTGGCTATCAACCAGGCATATGCAGCGACAAAATGGGTAGCAGCAAACGGAAAACAAATAGGCGTTGACGGATCCCGCTTAGCTGTTGCGGGTAACAGTGTCGGAGGAAATATGGCTGCCGTAGTTGCACTGATGGCAAAAGATAAAAACGGTCCTAAACTAAAACAGCAGGTTTTATTATGGCCGGTAACGGATGCTGATTTCAGCAGACCGTCTTATACAAAATATGCCCAGGAAAGATTCCTTACCGCTCCTCTGATGAAATGGATGTGGGATAATTACCTTCCTGATACAGCAGAGAGAAAAAATAAATACGCTTCTCCTCTAGAAGCATCTTTAGATGAATTAAAAGGACTTCCCCCTGCATTGGTGCAGATTGCAGAAAATGATATTCTTCATGATGAAGGATTAGCCTACGGAAGAAAACTGGATGAAGCAGGTGTACCCACTACCATCCAGGAATACAGAGGATTTATCCATGATTATGGAATGCTAAACCCTTTAGCAAACATCCCGGCAGTACAGGTATCTATTGAACAGGCTGCAATCGTACTAAAAGACGCTCTTTTTCAGAAAAAATAATAATTTCGTGTTATAATTGCCGTACATGGCCATAGTCTCTGATTATGGCCATGTACTTTTTTATATACCCTTGCAATTCATGCAATAATTATGTAAATTTAGAATTTATCACAGTTCCCATGAAGAAGCTGCTTTTAACGACTCTTCTATTAATTGCCAGTTTTTGTTTTTCCCAAAGAGAAATTAAAGATAATAACCTGTATATTTTTATAGGTCAGAAAATCAGCATTAATGAGTTTAACCCGAACCCTAACATAACGGAGGTTATGAATTCAATAGACAAAAAAAGCCGAGATTCTATTAAAAGTTATTTTATGGATGAAGCATTCCATTGTCAATATAAACTCATTGCTAATGTATACAATCGTTTAGATTCTGATACAGTTCAATTCGATGCATATGATCACTATGGAAGACCGGGTTTTGAAAAGCATGGAGATGTGATGCTGTATTTATCCAAAAATCAAAGTGAAAAATTATATCATCAAAAATACATTTACGATCCGGTTTATAAGATCAATGAAGAGTGGATGGGAATATACAGTTTCTATTTCCCCAATGATCATTCTAAATCATGGACAAAATTCAAAACGGTACCTTTCAATAAAGACGGTCTGATAAAGCTCAAACTTAAGTCCTGTGACAAAAAATGTCAGGCGTTATATTATCCGTATCCCTATTTTACAATAAAAGATGGGTATGCCTATCCAAAAAAAGCCTTTAAAATTGATGATATTATAGCTTACCGTAAAAAAACAACTTTCTTATTCAAATAACTAAATCTCAATGAAAAAACACACTAGTTCCCTCTTATTCCTTATATCTCTTATTTTCATTTTTTCTTGTAAAAAAACACAAAAGCCTGAAGAGATCCCTGCAGATATAGCAATGGATTATATGCCCAACCCAAAAACCCAATATGATACGATCTATACCTATGCATCAGCAGATAGCATTTCCCTGATTAAAAAATTAAGTTCTCATTTAGCTAAGGCCGGTTTTCGTATTAAAGAAAGAAATACAACCCACAAAGACACTTACTATAACTGCGAAGAAAACCGTATATATCTGGTTCAGGGGAATGGAGTCAGAGAATATTTTATAAGACGTATTATCCCCGAAAAAGGAACAGCAGATACATATCCGGATTTTGTGGTACGGGAATATAGCTTTCCTACAGAAGAACAAGCTCAACAGAATTTCAAGATCCTTGATAAAGCCTTAAATTCTGCCGGTGGATACTGCATGGATAAATCCCCCCAAAAAGTGGTCATTAACGGTAATAAAATTTTTCATTTAGCTACAAGAGCAGAAATGTTCAGAGGTTATATTGAAAAATATGGCGATATACTGAAAGATTATAACAAATAATATTTTCATTATAACTTTTGAATAAAAATTAAATATTATATAAAGTAAGGCAAAAACAAAATACACCGGACTAATGAAAAAAAATACATTTATTCTCATTTTATCACTGATCCTTGCGTGTAATAAAAATAAGGCTCAGGTAGCAGGTCAACATGTAATAGAGAAAGCCCAGCCTACCGAAAATATAGTATCTGATACTATAAAAACTGTAAGTACTTCATACAATACAAAAATCCTTAGCCATTTAATATCTCAGCTCAATAAGGAAGGATTCGTTTTCAAATCAGAAAAGGCAAGATTTATCCCTTCATTTCCCAGCAAAACAGAAAATACCGTTCTCATAATTGATGGTCCAGGAATAGGAGATTATTTTGCAAAAAGTGTAAAGCCTGAAAAAGGAACCAACGATATATATCCTGAGTTCAAAATATGTACATTTATATTCCTTACCCAGAAAGAAGCTCAGAAAAATTTCGAGAGAATCACAGATGCTCTCAGCTCTCATAAAAATATTGAAACTCCATATAAAATTCTAATTAAAGAAAATCAGATTTTTTATTTATTTACCCAAGAAGAAAGGTTCAGGGCCTATCTGGAAAAATATGGAAAAACACTGGAAGATTACAACTAAAAACACCCTCACAATGACATTAAACAATCCCACCCTGCTCCTTCGGGATCCCGAAAAGAAACCCTCAGATCAGCTTTTCAGTAATATACTAAGTGTTGAGCTATACTACATATTGATGGAAATTGAAAAATATATTAAAGAAACGGAATTAGCTTTAGAATGGAGATTTTATAAAGACGGAAATGCATGGTTAGGAAAAGTAATTCATAAAAAGAAAACTGTTTTCTGGCTTTCCTTATGGGAAGACTGTATTAAAACCAGTTTTTATTTTACTGAAAAAACACGTGCCGGTGTACTGTCATTAGATATACACCGGAATATTTTGGAAGAATTCGCTCAGGAAGTTCCCAGAGGCAAGCTCATTCCATTGATTCTGGAATTAAAAGAAAGCAATGAACTCGAAGACTTCAAAAAAATAGTTCTCTATAAAAGAAATTTAAAATGATCATGAAAAACGAATTATTACCTCAGCTCCGCCAAACCTTACAGGAAAATATAGATCTAAAAACGCTTGAATCTTCATCTAAATTCTTTAAAGAAGGAGAAAGAGCCCAGGTGTACGGTGTAAAGACCGGTATAGTTAACAAAATAGGAAAAGAATTTTATGAACAGGTTAAATCATTTTCAAAATCAGAAATATTTGAAATCGCAGAAGAACTTTTACGATCCAACTATATGGAAGAAGCTTTTATCGCTTTCATTCTTTCCGAAGCACTGGAAAAACAGTATGAACCTTCTGACTTCAAAATCTTTGAATATTGGGTGAATACATATATCAACAATTGGGCAACCTGCGATACCTTATGCAATCATACGATAGGAAACTTTATCATGATGTTTCCCGAATACATTCATGAATTAAAAAAATGGGCCCGATCAGAAAACCGCTGGGTTAAAAGAGCTTCAGCCGTAACACTGATCATTCCCGCAAGAAAAGGACTGTTCCTGAAAGATGTTCTTGAAATTGCAGATATCCTTCTTGAAGATAAAGATGATATGGTTCAGAAAGGATACGGATGGATGTTAAAAGCTGCCAGTGAAGCCTATCAACAGGAAATATATGAATACGTACTCTCGCAGAGATCAGTAATGCCCCGCACCTCACTTCGCTACGCTATTGAAAAGATGCCAAAGGAACTGAAGACTGAAGCCATGAGAAAAGTATAATCCTTATAAACATTCTTATCAGCTCCACTCCGCCTTACATAGAGTATAATAATCATAAAATTAATTATCACATGAAAAAATATTCTATTTTTACTTGAAAATATAGTCTTATCTTCAAAGCTGTTATGTAAATGCAAAAAAAATTAGACACGTATCCTTTTCTGTTTACCTTTAACAAAAAACAACTGATCAATACCACCACTATAAAAGAAAGGCTCAGCCGAAAGCCTCATGACCTCTTCACTCCTCACCGCACCAATTTTCACATGATCTACCTATTTACAGAAGGAAAAGGAAAACACTTAATTGATTTTAAAGAATTAAATGTCAAAGAACAGTACATCCTGTTTATATCGCAGGGCCAGGTACATGCTTTTGATCCGGAAGAAACTTATGACGGCAGAGCACTTATTTTTACCGATGAGTTTTTTATTCGCTCAGGAAGGGATCAGGAATACTTTCATAATAGCATGTTATTTAATTCCATTCAACAGCCCTATTTTAATACAAATACCGACTTTAAAGAATTAAAATCAGTATTTATAGAAATTTATAATGAACTACAAAAGCCAGCCGACAGATTTCAGGGAGAAATTCTGCATAATCTCCTGTATCGTATTTTTCTGCTTTCGGAAAGGCAATTTGAAAATCAGCAGCAAACCCTGTATCCGGACCCTAAGAACCTGCAGTTTGTTGCACGATTCAAGAAGCTTGTAGAGCAAAACTATAAAATTCACAGGCAGGTAAAGTTTTATGCTGATCAATTATGTATCTCACAACGCACACTGCAAATAGCCACATCACAAATTTTAGGAAAAACACCTAAAGAATGGATCAGTGAACGTTTGTTAATAGAAATCAAAAGAATGCTCGTGTATGATCAATTGTCAGTAAAAGAAATTGCGCTTCTCACTCATTATGAGGATGTTTCCAATTTAGTGAAATTTTTCAAGGAAAAGGCAGGAATTACTCCGACAAAATTCAGGAATCAGTTTAAAAGTTTCGTACTTTAACCATTCTTTTTTTTATTTTGATACCAGCTGTTATTCACCGTCATAATACCTTTGATATTTATTATCTAATCATAACTGCTATGACAAAACCGGAAGACTACAATCGTATCATCAATTCGTATATTACGCTTCCCATTTATATTGGGTTAATTTTCACAATGCTTATTAACGGGTGGAATTTTTTTACCGGAGATCAGGTAACCTTTCTAAAATATCTGAATATCTATAACAATTCTCCTCTGGACTCATATCCTTCCTATTTTTCCAGTCTCTTTTACCTCACGGGAATTGCTCAGATTATTTCTGCAATTATTTTAATATATGCCCTTATTAAAAAACACTTTTTAAAGAGTCCATCCTCTTCCTTACTCAAATGGGGAATTCTCCTATCCCTGTTTTCCGTATCTATTTTTGGATGCATGCTCAGAATTATTTCAAATCACGGAGGTTCTGCTAATCTCTATTTCTACTTGTGTATTCTCTATTTCCTTCTGTGGTACACAGAAAAATACGCTTCCGAAAGTCAAAATACAGTATTCCAACAAATTAAACTATTTCCTGTTTATTTTTCCCTCTTTTATACGATGGGACTCCCAGGCTGGCAAAAACTCGTTAACACTTCCGAGGTTATGGGAAAATACATCAGAATGTTCAGTACCTCTTTTCTGGGCCAGCTCCCGGGAGGAGTAGCGCCTTTTATCTATTTTCTGGGAACACTGGAAATCATTGTTCCCATACTTCTTATAGTGAGCCTCTTTAAAGGTGAGTATAACCCACAAAAAAGGTCTCTCTTTCTTAACATGGCATTGCTCATTAGTATATGTACTTTTATTATGTTAAGCTTTGGACTAAGTGTACTGGTAAATTATCCGGGATCTACTAATCTCGTTTTCTATGCTATTCTTAGTCTAGGATTATATCAATACATTTCCTATTCAAAAAATTAAGACCGGAAAGCAGCCATATATATGACACTGATAAATAACAGTATCGGATATCTCATTATTCAAAAAACTTTCGGAAATTTGTAACCTGTGCGTTAAATATTAATCAATGAGATAAAAAATTTAATTCAAACATACAGTAAAACTTAGTATAAGTTTTCTTCGGGGCAGGGTGAAATTCCCTACCGGCGGTTATAGTCCGCGACTCCTTTTTATAAAGGACTGATTTGGTGAAATTCCAAAACCGACAGTTATAGTCTGGATGGGAGAAGAAAATGAAACAATCAATAAGGCCTTTCTTATGGACTTATTGTATTGTATTTCATTTCCATGTACCGAAGAGCTATTTAACTTTTTAAAGTAAATACACATGGAAACATTATTAGAAAAATTCGGAGCGACCTCCGCAGAACGTGTAGAAAATGCACTTCTAACATTACAACAAGGCAAAGGAATCCTTTTAGTAGACGATGAGAACCGAGAAAATGAAGGTGATATCATCTTTCCCGCCTCTACCATTACGGAACAGGATATGGCACTTTTAATCCGCGAATGTAGCGGAATTGTATGCTTATGCATTTCAGAAGAAAAAAGTAAACATTTAAACCTTCGTCCCATGGTAGAAAATAATACCAGTAAAAATCAAACTGCTTTCACTATTTCGATCGAAGCCAAGGAAGGGGTTTCTTCCGGGGTTTCTGCAAAAGACCGTGTTACAACTATTCACACTGCAATTGCTGTGGGGGCTCAGCCCGGTCATATTGCAAGTCCGGGACATGTTTTCCCTTTAATTGCGAAAAAAGACGGAGTATTCGAAAGACGCGGCCATACAGAGGGGAGTGTAGACCTGGTAAAACTTGCCAATCTAGGTGATGATGCTGTACTTTGTGAACTTACTAATAAAGACGGCTCTATGGCCAGACTTCCTGAAATAGTAGACTTTGCAGCGCGCAAAGAAATGAGTGTGGTTACCATTGAAGATATTTATTCTTACCGCAAAATGATAATCGGCCAAAACTAAACTTTTCGATTTAACGCACAGAAAAAACCACTTCCTTTTTAGAAGTGGTTTTCTTCATATGGTCAATATAAGGTAAGAAACTAAAAAGTAGCTGCCGGAGCTGTAGAGTTATTCAGTTTTTTCTGTAAATCTGTTTTCTTTCCTCTGGAGAAGTCATAGCTGAAGCTAAGGACAAACATTGATTTATTATTCATGATCTGATTATTCCGGGAATAATTCACTAAGCTTTCCCGAAGACTTTTGGTTTTATATTCCGAAGGCATTCCGATCCAATACATCCCTGTTGAGAACGTCCAGTCTTTTAATTTATAGCTTATAAATATATGATTCTGATTTTCATTGGTACTCAGGAATGCACCGTTAAGCGTGTATACAGGTACATTCAACTGATATTCCAGGTTAAAGGATTTATATTCCGAAGACAATACAAAATTATTAGATATATAATCATTCTTAATCAAAACCCCTTTACTCGTCCTGATCATTTCCGAAGCAGGAGTAATAGATGCTTTCAGTACTAACAAACTGCTTCCGAAAGGTTTATACGAGCCCGATAACTGAATTCCGTACTGTTGGGAATTTCTCGCATTTTCATAGGTTAAGGCATACCCTCCGAATGTTTCATCCAAAATGTAATACTGGTTAATAGTACGGTCCGTATACCGATAGAAAAGGTTGGCGTTAAAATCAAAATGCTTATTGTTAAAAGAATAAATCAGATTATTGCTCCATAATCTCTGGGATTTAAGATAAGGATTTCCTGTCTGTACAATATTCGGAGCCATCTGCACCACATTACTGCTCAGAGCGGAACTCCGTGGACTTATAGGTTTGTAACTGCTTGTAAAGCGAAGACTCTGATTTCCTTTAAGCTGATACCCTAAAATTATTTTCGGAGTAACGGACCATTCGTCAAATGTATTTTCTGCACTCTTATTATGGATATTCGTCAATCCCACTCCTACCCGATAGGTCAGTTTCTTAACCTTGCCCGAAAACTCAGAGTAGAAATATTGTTCAAGATAATTAACACTATATTCCGAGAATCCTGCAAGATTTTGAAGATCATTGGAAATCGAAGTATTTGAAATTCTATATCCTGAGGAAAGCTTTCCTGCTTCAAAATCATGTATGTGGGCAATCTCTCCAACGAAACCTGTCTGCTTAGCCCTGAGATTCATATCATTATCATACACGGAATTTCCGGAAACAAGATCCCATTCTTTTGCAAATTCATCTGTATTGGTTGTAAAATGAGAACCTACCAGATTAATGCTCAATTCATCCTTTTTACCCAAATTCTTTGAAAAATACAGATCTAATGTAGGAGTAACATAATCTGAAGAACCCCTCTTGAACATCGCATGCTCTTCTGCCAAACCATCTTGCGTAAAAGTACTCCCTCCGCTTCCATTGACAAAACTGGTAAAAATATCCATATTCAGTTTAGCTTGAAAAGCATACCGCTCAGGAACCATACGGGTATATCTCAAAGCTACGTTCTGATAGGTGTATCCGAAATGATCCGTCTTATTTTCATCCGAGCGATAGTGTTCTCCATTCAGATTATAATCATAAATACTCTGAACTTTCCTGTTATCATAATCTCTCAGGTTAATAGAATACTCAAGTCCAAAATTATTCTTCCCTTTTGTATAGTTGGCATAAGCAGAGCCATTGACAAAGCCTGTATTTAAAGCAGAACTTACATCTGTTCCAAAAACATAGCCAGTTTCACCTGAGCGGGTAATAAGGTTGACCACAGTATCCGCACGTGTTGACCATCTTGCTGGAGGAATATCATAATATTCTACTTTTATAACTTCAGATGGAGTAATGCTGCGGATTTGCATATCTGTTGCCTCAATACCGTTAATTAAAAACAAAGTAGTACCTCCTTTAGTGCTTGCCAGCGTATTGGTTACAGGGTCTAATTGCAGCTCAGGCAGGGTTCTTAACAAATCTTTGGCATAACGGGCCTTTTCCAGAGCTTCTTTATTAAAAGTATATATTGCCTTATCAGCAAACTGCTTCTTATGCTGAGACTTTATAATAATTTCCTGAATTTCGGCTGTCTTGGTTTCCAAGGTATCTTTCCGTATATTTTCTTGTGAAAGTATCAGAATACTGCGAAGTATGAGAATAAAGCAAATGTTTTTTTTCATTGGGATAGGATTACTCCTAATAAGACAGCTACTACTCCACTTCTATTACATACAGAAAAAATGGCTCGAGATAATAAAGAACAAAAGAAAAGCTCCCTATAAAAAAATTGCCGGAGAAAAAAACTCCGGCGAATCAGTCTTATGCATTATAAACTTCTTTAAATTTAGCAGCAAGTTCATCTAAATAATGGCGCTGTACATATACGCTTTTTACTTCTTCGTATCTGGGTGACTTATAGAAGACCTCATGGAAATCCATACTTCCATTTCCTACTTTTACAATTTTCTGTACTTCTATATTTAATTTTTTCATTTCATCTTTAAAAGTCTGAAATTCATTTTGTATCGTATTCATCTTTTTAATTTTTTTAATTTAACTTTTCTATTATATATTTATATAACCTCCTTATATACAATACATAATTATATAACGAAGGATATCACTTTTTGGTATACATGCGGTAAAACTTATATGGCTCAAAACGATGTTGAGAGTCTTCAAAGTTTCAATCTCTAATTTAGATTAGCAACAGTAAAAAATGTGGGATATTTTTAAACAGCAATTTCCATACCAAAGTAAAAATACATTTAATATGCATAAAATTCTGATATAAATCTACTTCTGTTAATTTTTTATTTTAATTTCGTGAAAAACATTTCAGTTTATGAAAAAAAGCATTTTATTTTTTCTTATTTTCTTTGCTATTAGGTTATCGGCACAGGATTCCCTCAAAACCTTTCCACCAGTAATTACAAAAGAGACTAAATTCGGACTGGCTTTAAGTGGTGGCGGAGCAAAAGGCTTTGCCCATCTGGGAATCCTGGAAACTCTGGATTCACTTGGGATTAAAGTAGATTATATCACAGGAACCAGTATGGGAGGAATACTCGGAGGATTATATGCAATGGGATATAGTGGTAAAGAATTAAAAAATACCGTATACTCCACAGACTGGAAAAGAGTCCTCAGCAATAAAATCCCTTATAATAAAGTAAACATCAGCGAAAAAGATGAATATAATAAATACATTATAGAATTTCCGGCTATTGGTATCACCCCCTCTTTACCAGGATCTTTCATAGAAGGCCAATATATGTCTGAAGTACTCAATACCCTTACTTTCCCGGCAAAACATATCAATGATTTCAGCAAACTTCCCATTCCCGTAGAAATCACATCTTCGGATATTGTCAACGGAGGATTAATTATGCAGAAGAAAGGGTCTCTCCCACTGGCGATTAGAGCTACCTTAGCAATCCCCGCCGCTTTTGCACCGGTATATATTGATGGAAAACTTCTTGTGGATGGAGGGCTTGACAGGAATTTCCCTGTAAAAGAAGTTAAAGATATGGGAGCCAATTATATCATAGGCGGATATACAGGCTTTAGGTTATTTACTCTGGAAGAGATTGAGAATCCTATGAAAATGATCTACCAAACCCATGCTTTTCGCTCAGTAGAAGACTTTAACAATCAAAAAGAAATGTCTGATATAATGGTAGATTTTCTTTCTCCTCTAAATAACTACACTACCAAAGATTTCAAAAAGTATAAAGAAATCATAAAGATAGGCGAAGAAGAAGCAAAGAAACATCTTCCTGAATTTGTTGCTCTTGCTCAAGCCCAACGTAGTGCAGGAATTATTTATGAACATAAATTGATAGAAGAAGTTAAACTTCCCACCATCAAATTCACCTATAATGAGGATAATGGTACTCCCTTAAGTAATCCTTCAGAAATAGAAAGCATTAAAAAATTAATGAATCTGGAAGAAGGAAAATACTATGATGCCCAAACAGCCAATGAAGCTATAGACAGAATATTCGGTATGAGACAATACGAAAAAGTATATTATACTTATACCAATTCCGGAGACGGACTTATCATGAATATTTTTGTAAAACGTGCCCATTCAGGAGCCTTTAAACTGGCTCTTCATTACGATAATGAACAGTCTGTAGGAATTATTCTCAACTATACCTACAGGGATTATGCAAAAGCAAAATTCAGGGCATTGGCAACTATAGATGCTTCTGAGCGTTTCAAAGCCCGTTTACACCTGCAAAAATTCCTGGATAACGGGTTACGCTGGTCAGTAAGCACCGAAGGTATGATTACTCATATGAAAAACACCGATTTATTATTAAGAATTTCTCAATTTCTACCCGATACGGAAAACATAACATTCCCTCAACCTATATACAGAAATATTAATGTAAATGCTGCTGTTAATTATATTATAGCTCCTAATGCTATGGCATCATTTGGAATTGAATATAATTCGGAAAGAATAACCCGATCATTGGATAAGATAGATCAATCATTAGCCTCCATCTATAGTAAAAATATATATCAGCACAGTAATTTTGACCTGTTTTTTAAATTTAATCAGAACAGCCTGAATAAAAGATACTACCCTACTTCAGGAAATAATCTCCTGTTTATCACCAAAATGAACCTGGGAAATCGTTATAATTTATATGATCTTGAAAAAATACAGCCCACTTTATATGATTACTTAACTCCTGATTTTACCAATTATGTAACTCCTAAAAACCTGATCAGTCTAACTCTTAATGAGAATTATGTTCTTCCTATTATTCATAAATTATCTTTGAAAGCAAATGCTTTTCTGGGGGTTCAATTCTCACCGGAAAAAATAGCTTCCGGGCAAATGCCTTATTTTTTTATTAACCAAAGATATAATCTCGGAGGAAGTGAATATAATGTGATAGGAAACAACCCCGAATTCAGCGGTTTCCGCCAAAGAGAAATTCTCGCAGGTTCAATTGCAAAAGTAGGCATTGATATACAATATCATTTATTAAATAACCTTTATATCACTCCTACAATTCAATACGCATCCGTAAGTGATGTAATGTCTCCCTTTAAACAAGCTACAAATATGGTAGGGTATGGTTTAAACCTTGGATATGAATCCATATTGGGCCCTATTAATTTCAATATATCAAAAAATAATTATACGGAGATATGGAGAGCCTATTTCAGTATAGGATTCAAATTCTGATGTAAATATCCTCTACACTTTAATAATGAAATAAGAAGAGAGCATTTCTGCTCTCTTTTATTATTGATTTTTCCCTTCTACCTCTACTTCATGCCTCAGCTGGGCCTTATAAAGTGTGGCATAATACCCGTTCTTATCAAGCAGATCCAAGTGTTTTCCTTCTTCTACAATTTTTCCATGTTCCATTACAATGATCTTATCTGCCTTTTCAATGGTAGATAATCGGTGTGCAATGATAATGGATGTTCTGTTTTTTGTAATTTTCTCAGTAGCTCTCTGGATCAGTTTCTCACTTTCATGATCAATTGAGGAAGTAGCCTCGTCCAGTATTAAAATCTTAGGATCTGATAAATAAGCTCTCAGAAAAGATAACAACTGACGTTGCCCTAAAGAAATGGATGAACCTCTCTCACTTACAACATAATCATAACCTCCCGGAAGCCTTTCAATAAAACTGTCTACCTCTATTTCTCTGGCTCCTGCTTTTATCTTATCTAAAGTAATCGTTTCGTCTCCAAAAGCAAGGTTCTCAAAAATACTTCCATGGAAAAGGAAAACATCCTGCAATACTACTCCTATATGACTTCTCAGATTGTATAATTCATAATCTTTAAGATCCACATCATCGATAAGAATCTGCCCCGAATTAATATCATAAAGCCGTGTAATCAAACTGATAATAGTAGATTTTCCGGCACCCGTAGCTCCAACAATTGCTACAGTTTCACCAGGATTAACTTTAAAGTCAATTCCTTTTAAAACTTCCTGCTTATCATCGTAAGCAAAGTGAACATTCTTAAATTCAATTTTTCCGTCAAAATGACTCTTTATAACTTTTCCTTCATTAGGCATCTCAAAGTTTTCATCCATTAAACCTAAAACTCTTTCAGCTCCCACAATTCCTCTCTGAATATTATTAAAACGGTCAGCAATCTGCCGTAAAGGTCTTATCAGCATAGAAATATATTGAATAAAAGCAATAACCACCCCAGCACTGATTGTAATATAACCACCATAAAACAGGATGAATCCAATGAAAAGAGAAGAAATAAGTTCAACAACAGGGAAAAATAAAGAGAAAATAAATACAGTCCTCAGTAAAGCGTCTTTAAGCGTAATATTGATATCATCAAATTTCTTAAACTCAGCTGCCTGCCTGTTAAACACCTGAATGATTGACATCCCAGCTAGTCTTTCCTGAACAAAAGAATTCTGAATAGCCGTCCAGTTTCTTTCATCACCAAATGCTTTTTTCAGCCTTTTCTGGAAAAACCTAGTGATAATAACCATTAACGGCAAAATAGCGAGAGTGATGTAACTTAAATGAACGTTTGTACTGAACATCATCACCAGTACAAATATAATTCTTAGAATATCTCCAAAAACCATCAGGAATCCATCCGTATATACGGTAGCAATGGTTTCCACATCACCTACCGCACGGGTAACCAGTTGCCCGATCGGAGTTTTATCAAAAAAGGATGTTTTAAAATAAACCAATTTAGCATATAACCTCTGCCTGATATCACGGATAACATTCTGAGATATAAAATTGGAAAAGTAAACTAGGAAGAAGTTCAGGACCGTTTCAGCAAATACCAATGCAACCAGCACATAAATATGCTTCATCATCAGTCCTTTATCCTGAAGTTTGGTAATATCATTATCTACCACTTCCATCGTAAGATAAGGTCTGTAAGTAGACACTACGGAAAGTAATATAGAAATGATCAGGGTAAGAATAAACCAGGAACGAAATTTCATCCCTATAAAGAATAGTCTTTTAATAATAGCCCAGGTATCTTGTTTTTTCATTGTACGAATTCGCGAAAGAATAAAAATAAATTCTATGCAAAAATAGGACTTTAAAATTTTAATGCTTGAATAACACCTCAAAAAACATCATGAAAATTTCAGATGCCTCTTATTTAAAAAATAAATAGACGGAAGATTTATAACTGTTCGTTATTCCCAATCTCTTCAATTTCCAGCAAAGGTTTTTGTTGTTTCCCTTTTTCAAATTTCTTTTCCAGAATTTTATAAAAAACGTACACCGCCAGGATAGAAATTATCCAGCCAACAAGATTAATAAAAGAAAATGTATTATAACTTTCCTCCTCTAATGATCCCGGTTGAGTCATTTCTTTATAAAATCCATAAGAAAAACCGAATGCAATATGAGCTCCGAAATAAACAGCAATAGCAAGGAGTCCGAAATGCCATTTTGTTCTTCCGTATTCTCCTGCAAGCCCGGCATAGTACCGATAGGCACCCACCAGAATAATGATTGACATCATAGTTATAGTTTTAGTCTTTAAAATCGTAACCTACATCTACCAGAAATAAACCTTGTGCAGGGGCAGAGGTTCCTGCTGCATTCCGGTTTTTATCTTCTATTACCTTGCGAAGATCCTCAGGCTGAATTTTTCCTGCACCTATTTCCACCATAGTTCCCACAATTGCCCGCACCATATTTCTTAAAAAGCGATTTGCAGAAACTGTAAACTTCAGCTCACTTCCGTTCTGTTCCCATTCTGCCTTAAAAATCTTACATATATTCGTTTTATTATCTGATTTCAGTTTGGCAAAACTGGTAAAGTCTTCATATTCAAATAAAATCTTACAGGCTTCATTCATGGCATTGATATCCAGAGGTCTTTTCCAATGCTGCCAAGCGGAATCTATAGTAAAAGGATTTTTTTCTAAAGAAATAAAATATTCATAAGTACGGTAAGTAGCATCAAAACGGGCATGAAAATCTTCTTTTACCGGAAAAATCCTTTTAATGGAAATATCTGGAGGTAAAAAACTGTTCAGCTTATGCGGAAGCTGCTCATTCACTTCCTGCTCTGTATCAAAGTGGGCAAATATTTTTCTGGCATGAACTCCTGTGTCCGTCCGTCCTGCCCCTGTTGTTTTAATCTTTTCTCTTAAAATCGTTGACAGTGCTTTTTCCAGTTCTTCCTGTACAGAATTATCTTTCGGCTGAATCTGGTAACCGAAATAATTCTTCCCACAATAAGAAAACTCAATAAAATATCTCAATGCTATAAAATAATTTCACAAAAATACTTTAATTTTATAAAAATAATGAAGTTCTGGGTTGAAATAATTATTGAAAACATGTTGAGAATAATTATTAAATCCTCCTAAAATTGCTATTTTTGCAAACGTATGAAAAGATGGTACCTCTATCCTTTTTCCCTCGGCTATCATTTTGTTACCGGTTTCCGTAACACAATGTATGATTTGGGAATTTTTAAATCTACAAAATTCAAGACTCCGATCATTAATGTCGGCAATTTATCCGTGGGTGGAAGCGGAAAATCTCCAATGGTGATGTATCTTGCTCAGTTCCTTTCCAAACATTACAGAACAGGGGTTCTTTCCCGTGGATACGGAAGGCTTACCAAAGGCTATGACGTTACAAATTATGACAGCAACTACAAAATGGTAGGAGACGAAGCCATGCAGCTGTTTGAAAGATTTAAAAACCGTTTTGTGATTGCCGTATCCGAAGGAAGAGTTCCGGGTGCCAAAAAAGTAATTTCTGATATGGACCTTGGTGTATTGATCCTGGATGATGCTTTTCAGCACCGTGCCATCAAAGCGGGATTTAATATCTTAATGACCGACTTTAACGACCCTTATTTCAAAGATCATATTCTTCCTGCCGGAGATCTAAGAGAGTCAAGAGCAGGCTCCAAAAGAGCAGATATCATCATGGTCAGCAAATGTCCTGATGAACTGACGGAAGAAACCAAAAGGTATTATATTTCAAGAATAAAGCCTACAGGACATCAGAAAGTATTTTTCTCCTCCATCGATTATGATGAAAATGTATATGCGAAAGATAAAATATTACCGGATAATAATCTGAATTATTATGACATTCTTTTAATCACGGGAATTGCCAATCCTAAACCTCTATTGGAGCATTTATCCAAATTCTCCCAAAGAGTCAAGCATATGAAGTTCAGAGACCATCATAATTTCACTGAAGACGATATTAAAAAAATTATCGCAGAATATAAAAAATTGGGTGAATATAAAATTATCCTTACGACAGAAAAAGATTATGTGCGGTTAAAAACATTTGATTATTTAAAAGATATACTTTATTACTGGCCCATCAATGTTATTATTGATAAAAAGGAAGAATTCAACCAAATTATCTTAGATTATGTTAGCAAAAATTAAAGAAACTGCAGATTTCATCAAAAACATTATTGAAGATACACCTGATTTTGCGATTGTATTAGGATCCGGATTAGGAAAATTACAGGATGAAGTTAAAGCCACTCATATTTTAGAATATCACAATATTCCCCATTTTCCCCAGACTACAGTGGTGGGACATGGAGGTAAATTAATATATGGGACTTTAGAAGGTAAAAAAGTTCTCATGATGAGCGGACGTTTCCACTATTATGAAGGACATTCTATGGAAACTATTACTTTTCCTATCAGAGTTTTTCATCTTTTAGGAATTAAAAACCTGATATTGTCCAATGCATCCGGCGGTGTAAATCCGGCTTACAATGTAGCTGATGTTGTTATATTGAAAGATCATATCAATATGATGCCTGAGCATCCTCTCCGTGGAAAAAATATTGATGAACTGGGACCTCGCTTTGTAGATATGAGTGAACCTTACAACAAAAAAATGATCACTGTAGCTAAAAAAGTAGCTGAAGAAAATAAGATCCAAGTTCATCAGGGGGTTTATGTCGCTTTACAGGGCCCTACGTTTGAAACACCTGCTGAATACGGTTTAGTAAAAGTTATCGGCGGAGATATGGTAGGAATGAGTACCGTTCCTGAAGTAATTGTTGCCAAACATATGAACATGAATGTTTTCGGGGTCTCCGTCATTACAGATCTTGGGGGTCCGGACATTGCTTTTCCTGTATCTCATGAAGAGGTTTTGGATGCTGCCAACAAGGCGATGCCTCACGTAATTGTCCTTGTTAAAGGCTTAATAAAAGAATATCATGACTTTTCATAATTATAATATTTTACTAATTCTATAGAAATATATATCCCTAATTGCGTTTCATTTTTTAGATTTGTAAAAAAATTTACATGAAAAAATTGCTGATAATATCTGCCATTATTCTTATCAACCTAACGTATGCTCAGCAAACTCCTAAAATACTAAAAACCACTTTTTCAAAGGAAGCTTTGAATCAGAAGTTGGAAGATGAAGAGGGAAAAAGCATTACAGTAAGGGATATTCTTAATCAACATAAAGGTAAAGTTCTTATCATTGATTTCTGGGCAGGCTGGTGTCAGGATTGTTTAAAAGCTTTCCCTAAAGCTAAGGAACTGGAAAATAACAATCCCAATATAGATTTTGTATTCTTCTCTTTAGAAAGGTCTAAAGATGGCTTTGACAAAAGCCTGGAAAGATTTAATATGAAAGATAAAGAAAACTATTGGTTTGCCGGTGGATGGAAAAACAGTTTTAATAACTATATTGACCTTAATTGGATTCCAAGATTCATGATTATCGATCAAAAATCAGATATCGCAAAATATTATGCTATCTCTCCTGAAGATCCAGAAATTCAATCTACGATCAATCAACTTTTACAATAAATCTGAAATCAGAAAATAAATGATCCATATCTTTGTGATATGGATTTTCCTTTTTCCATACGTAAGATTATTCATGTAGACATGGATGCATTTTATGCTTCCGTGGAACAGCATGATTACCCTGAACTAAGAGGGAAACCCATAGCTGTAGGTGGTGAGCACCGCGGTGTAGTAGCTGCGGCAAGTTATGAAGCCAGAAAGTTTGGTGTCCGTTCTGCTATGCCCAGTAAAACGGCCAAAGAAAAATGCCCCGACCTTATCTTTGTAAAACCGCGGTTCCCCAGATATAAAGAAATCTCCCAGAAAATCAGAAATATTTTTTATGAATATACTGATCTGGTAGAACCTTTATCTCTTGATGAAGCCTATCTGGATGTCACCGAAAATAAAAAAGGAATTGAATCCGCCAATCAGATCGCACGAGAAATACGTCATAAAATATTCGAACAAACCGGACTTACAGCTTCAGCAGGAATTTCTGTCAATAAATTTCTGGCTAAAGTGGCTTCCGATATCAATAAGCCAAACGGACAGAAAACGATCCACCCCGAAAAACTGGAAGAATTTCTCGATGAACTTCCGGTAGAAAAATTCTATGGAGTAGGAAAAGTAACCGCCAATAAAATGTTTACTTTAGGGATTTTTAAAGGTAAAGATTTAAAGAAAAAAACATTGGAACAGCTCATCGGGCTCTTCGGCAAATCTGGAAAGTATTATTATAATGTAGTACGGGGAATCCATAATTCTGAAGTAAAACCCAACAGAATTCAAAAGAGTGTAGCTGTAGAACGTACGTTTTTTGAAGATTTATTCGATGAACAACAGATTGACGAGAAACTTACCAGCTTAAGTACAGAGCTTCAGCAAAGGTTACAGAAAAATAATATTCTCGGGCGTACCCTTACTTTAAAGATTAAGTATAAGGATTTTTCACTATTCACAAGAAGTATAACCAACGAGGAATATTTTACTTCAGATAAAGAATTCTTTGCTACCGCTAAAAAACTCTGGGAACTACGGCCTTTTAATAAGCCTGTCCGTTTATTGGGTCTTTCTCTTTCTCATCTTAATACTGAAGAAAAAAAGCAGGTTTCGGTACAGCTAAAAATTCAGTTTCAGGAATTTGAAAACTATTAGTTAGTATTTTTTTCCTAAATTGTAGTGATCAAATCCTTATTATATGAACTCCACAATGATTCAATTTTTCCACTGGTATTCCGAAGGAAACGGAAAATTATGGAAAGAAGCAGAACAACAGGCAGAATATTTATCAGAATTAGGAATTACCTCAGTTTGGCTTCCGCCAGCTTATAAAGGAACCAGTGGTGGATATTCGATAGGATATGATGCATATGATCTTTTTGACCTCGGAGAGTTTGATCAGAAAGGAAGCATTCCTACCAAATATGGCACCAAAGATGATTATTTACAAGCTATTCAGACGCTGAAAAAAAAGAATATCCAGGTTATCGTGGATATTGTTCTCGGACATAAAGCCGGTGGTGATGAACTGGAAACCTTTAAAGCTGTAAAAGTAGATGAAGATAACCGGGAAAAGGTAATTTCAGAAGTTATTGATATCCGGTCATACACTAAGTTTACATTTCCGGGCAGGGGAAAGAAATATTCAGATTTCGAATGGAATTTCATGTGCTTCAGCGGCGTAGATTATGCAGAAGGAATGGATTCTCACATTTTTAAAATACAGTCTGAATATGGAAATGACTGGGAAGAAATGATTGACAATGAGAAGGGAAACTATGACTATCTGATGTATAATGACATTGAGCACCGTAATCCCTTTGTACGTGAAGAGCTTAACCACTGGGCTAAATGGTATTTTGATCAGACGGATTTTGACGGAGTAAGACTTGATGCCTTAAAACATATTTCTTTTGATTTTTACAAAGAATGGCTAACGCTTCTGCGATCCAATTCCGGAAAGAATATTTTTGCTGTCGGAGAGTACTGGGCCCCCGGCTACCTTAATCTTCTTCAAAAATACATTGAAGTAACTGAGGGATGTATGAGCTTGTTTGACAGTTCATTACAAAATAATTTTCACAACGCATCCAAAGAAGGAAACTCCTATGATCTGAGAAAGATTTTTGACCAAACCCTTACTCAAGCTGATCCTTTACATTCCGTAACTCTTGTTGATAATCATGACACCCAACCTTTACAGGACCTTGAAGCTCCTGTAGAACAGTGGTTTAAACCTATAGCTTATGCTTTAATATTACTGAGGATAGACGGATATCCTTGTGTTTTCTATCCGGATTTATATGGTGCTCATTATATTGATAAAGACAAAGAAGGCAACGATCAGGAGATTTTCCTGAATAAAGTAGACGGTATAGAAGAAATACTAAAGGCAAGAAAAGATCATGCTTACGGAAAGCAAAGAGATTACTTCAAGGACTCAAACTGCCTGGGGTGGATCCGTGAAGGAGATAAAGAACATTCAGGGTGCGCAGTTGTCTTAAGCAATAAAGATGCTTATCATAAACCTATGGAGATGGGAAAAAGATATTCCGGAAAAACTTTTTACGACGTGCTCGGAAGGTTTGAAGAAAAGGTTATCATTGACCCAAAAGGTTGGGGAGATTTTCCTGTTCCTTCCGGAAATGTGAGTGTCTGGATTCCTGAATAAAAATTGATCAGATAACCACTTTTTTCAATTCCAACATCTCAGGAATATCAGAATCATCAGGAATATTTCCGGTTCTTGCAAAATCAGCCCAACGTGCCCTTAATTTTTTCCCATTATCATGAACATATTCCCATGGGATATCTTTTAAAAGCCCGGCTTTTTTCCATGCAGATTCATTTCCAAAAATAAGAGGAAGATCTACGCAATGGGCAGCTCCGATATAATTGTTTTTGATCGTTGAATGAAGTCTGAACAAATAAATATTCCCTCCGGCTTTTGCATAGGTTTCAGCAAAGATTCTGGCAGGTTTACCATAAATATTTTCTGTAGTCAACCGGATGGTTCTATTCAAAATCTTTTGTCCCCAACCCTTTCCCAGATATTTATTCATAGCTTCGGAAGTCCTAAGATAAAAAGCTGTTTCATCATCATTCATTCCAATCAGAACGTCATATTTCTTTGCATTCTCAATCCATTTATCAACTGCTTCATTTTCATTACATAAAGGCGGGAAACCATATTGAAGACCAAACGGCATCGCTGCTTTCAAACCGTATTTAATCATGGATGGAACAAAATGTTTATAATCTTCCATCATCTTCATTACATCAATTTCATCTTTTAGTTTTTCGGTTTTACGAAAAAACTCCTCCGACATTTTCTGTCTGTTATGACGTAACCCTAAAGGAGCACTGTGAATAATCACCCGATTAAATAATCCTTCCACTCCCTGTGTAATCATAAGGTGTGCCACAGCATCACCTCCTGAAGACTGTCCAAAAAGAGCTATATTTTCCGGATTTCCGCCAAAACTTTCTATATTGGCTTTAATCCATTTTAAAGCTTCAATAATGTCAAATAAGCCTAAATTAGGCGGCCTTTCTTCATTACTGCCCAAGAAACCAAATACTCCCAGACGATAAGAAACGGAAACTACAATAATATTCTGTTCTTTTACCCAAGCACTTGGATCAGAAGTAGGCAAATCACCGCACCCCACTTCATAAGAACCACCATGAATCCATACAACAACCGGAAGTTTATCATTTTCATCCATCATTTCCGGACGAGTTACCGTAAGATATTGAGGAGATTCATTAACCTCAAAGCTATCCACATTCGTTTCTTCAATCATTTTCTCCAAGAGCGGACTTATATTCTGCGGGCAAACCGGAATTTTTTCGGGAACTAAAACATCTACATCTGAAGGTTGTGAAGGAAATGGCATCTGAAACCGCTCCGAATATGCATATCGGATACTTCTGGCTTTAATTACACCATCCTTTTTTAAAGCAGCTATTTTCCCAAAAGGAGTATAAAAAATATGAGTGCCAATATTTTGTTGAGCTTTCATTTCAAAACAAAGGTGATTTTTATCTTTAAAGATAAGCCTGTTTTCCTAGAAAACCGAATTTCTTTCTATAAATTTAGTTCAGTATTTTATATTCACTCGGCGAAATGCCCATTTTATTTTTAAATAATCTTGTAAAATGCTGAGGGTATTTAAACCCCAGATCATAGGAAACTTCACTTATAGATTTCCCGGGATCGAAAATTCGTTCTTTAGCCACTTCTATTAATTGATTATGAATAAATTCCTGAGCAGAAATTCCCAATTCCTTTTTTATTAGATCTCCAAAATAATTCGCTGAAAGGTTAAGTTCTTCAGCAAAATAATTAACCATCGGAAACCCAAGAGTTTTAGGTTTTTCAGATTTAAGATATTCATTAAGAAGACTTTCAAACTTCTTGATCACTCCCTGATTAATATGATCTCTTGTTACAAACTGCCGGTCATAAAAACGAATACAATAATTCAGAAAGAGCTCTATATTATTTACGATAAGGGATTTACTGTGTTTATCAATAGACTGTTCAAGTTCCAGTTTAATATTGGAGAAACAATCCAATATGATCTCTCTTTCTCTTTCCGAAAGATGTAGTGCTTCATGAACATCATAAGAAAAGAATGAATAATCTTTCATATTCTTCCCAAGTGCGGTTCCTCTTATCAGATCAGGGTGGAATAATAAAGCATATCCTGCCGGTCTTATAGATGAACCGTCATTGACAATCCCATTGGTTTGTCCCGGAGCAATAAAAACCAATGTTCCTTCCTGATAATCGTAATTATTTTTTCCATAATGCATATCTCCACACATTACATCTTTCAGGAATACGGTATAAAAACCAAATGTTCTTGTATACTGGCAGATTATATCAGATTTTGAGAAGTCAACCACACTCACCAAAGGATGCAGCGTCTCATGATTAACCATTTTATTATATTCTGCAATTGTTTCTACATTTATAATTTTTGAATCTTCCATGAAGATATTTTTTTAACTCATTCAAAGTTAGTATTTTCATGTGTACTTTTTAAGACCTTCTGTAAAATTGGTAAATCATTCTGTAATATATATAAGTAATAATTGTATAAAAGTAACGACTTTTGTATTCACATAATAATTGAAAAAATCTAATAAAAGAACAAATGAGTACATTTTCAGTAAAAGCATATGGCGCAGAGTCTGATATTGCAGACTTAAAAGAAATGAATATTGAAAGAAGGGAAACAACCCCAAATGATGTAGAAATAGAAATCCTATATTGCGGAGTTTGCCACTCTGACCTTCATACAGCACGTAATGATTGGGGAGGAACAATGTATCCTGCAGTTCCGGGACACGAAATCGTAGGGAAAATCACCAAAATAGGAAGTGATGTAACTAAATTTAAAATCGGAGATCTTGCAGCGGTAGGCTGTCTTGTGGATTCCTGCGGAACTTGTGAAAGCTGTAAGCAAGACCTTGAACAGTATTGCCTAAATGGATTTACAGGAACTTATAATGGACTTGATAAGCATTTAGGCGGTCATACTTATGGAGGATATTCTGAGAAGGTAGTAGTAGACCAGAATTTTGTTTTAAAAGTTCCGTCAAATCTTGATTTAGCTGCTGTAGCACCTCTGCTTTGTGCAGGGATCACTACATGGTCACCTTTAAGACATTGGAATGTAGGTCCGAATTCTAAAGTAGCAGTTGTAGGACTGGGAGGATTAGGGCATATGGCAATTAAATTAGCAAAAGGGTTGGGGGCCGAAGTTACTTTATTTTCAAGAACTCCGGGGAAAACTGACGATGCCAAGCAACTAGGAGCTGATCATGTTATTATTTCCACGAATGAAACACAAATGGAATCTGTAAAAGGAAAATTTGATGTTATTATTGATACGGTTCCTTATGTACATGATGTAAATCCGTACGTTTCTACTTTAAATATCAATGGGACTCATGTTTTAGTGGGGTATCTAGGAGGTCTTGAACCGATCTTAAATACAGTACCTATGATCATGGGAAGAAAATCTGTAGCAGGCTCTGTTATCGGAGGAATTGCTGAAACTCAGGAATTATTAGATTTCTGCGGAGAACACAATATTGTTTCTGAAATCGAAATGATCAATATGCAGGATATCAATCAAGCATATGAAAGAATGTTGAAAAGTGATGTGAGATATCGTTTTGTAATTGATATGAAATCTTTATCATAAACCATCTTGCTTTATAAAATAAAGCCTGACTTTTGATACAAGTCAGGCTTTTTATTATTGTAGAAAAATCCTACATTTTTAACGTAAAGATCGAGAGCAAAGGGTTTAAGCAATTTCAAAATTGCTTTTTAAAGTTTTTGCTTCTTTAAATTTGTAACTTATATCTAAAACTTTACGTTTAAAAATGGATACAAACAGAATTCATTTTCATTTAAGTACATTCTTCAGAACTTTTAGCTTTCCATCAATTGGCTGCTCAAGTTTTAAATTGAATATTTCAGCAACCAAAGGGTAAATATTTACATTCTCAAATTCGTTTATTACGAGGTCGTTTTTAAATTCCGGTCCCCAGGCATAGAATGTAGCTTTCATTTCAGGAACAATTCTTGGGTCATATCCATGTTTCCCCACAGATGTCTTTTTTCCTTTCTCCAGGAAGATTTTCGGTGCTTTCGGAAGCAAAATAATTTGTCCTATTCTGTTATACCGGTCATCTTTTGAACTAAAGTGAAGATATTTAGGAAGCTTCTTATCCAGATATACTTCATAATCATCAGTTTTATGATTTTTAAGTTCTTTATAAACTTCTTTTACCTCAGCAGGGTTTTTTACCACTACTCTCAATAAGGTCTGTGAATTATAAAAATCAAACCTTTCTTTATTAAAAAGAATTTCAGGGATCTCCAGAGGTACCCCTCCATCCACTTGAATCATTCCATGATCTGATACAAATATGAAATTAACATTCTTCAGACCAAGATAATTAACTTTTTGAACTAATTCTCCAATCGCCTGATCTACAAGGTGAACAGCAGCTTTTGTCTCTTCTGCATCCGGACCAAAATGATGCCCGCTACCATCTACCTCCGGAAAATACAGTGAGATAAAATGAGGTCTTTTATCTTCCGGTAATTTCAACCAATTAACTACTTTTTCCACTTTTTCCGACGGAGTAAATTTTTCATGGTAAGGATAGTAATAAGTGGGTCTTTTTCCTCCTGCATCACTAGCAGAACCGACCCACATCATAGAAGCAGTAAGTATGTTATTTTTTTCTGCCAGCCCCCAAAGCGGAAGCCCTCCGTACCAGCTTCCATCTTCCGCAGTTTTCCGGTTACTTAGTGCATAGGCTTCTTTTCTTTTATAATCATAGAAATAGTTATCTATCAAGCCATGATGAGACGGATACAGCCCTGTAGTTAAGCTCCAGTGATTGGGAAAGGTAATACTTGGATAACTGGGTAGCATCGCCTTTGCCTGTACCCCCTGCTTTGCTAAATGTAACAGATTGGTCGCATTATATTTTTTAGCATAGTCATAGCGGAAGCCATCTGCAGAAATCATAATTACATAAGGTTTTGTCTGCGCTTCAACACTGTTATAACGATTAGGAATAATAATCTGTGTAGTATCTACCGGGCCCTTCTGAGGAAAAACCAGCAGGGAAATAAAAAGAAATATAAAATGGATTCCTCGCTTCATTGTTTAAATTTTCTGCAAAGGTAGTGTCTTAAATATTCAGATAACAAATATGATTTACAAAATATAAACTTTCAATATTAAATTATATTAACAGAATACAAA
>NZ_JALAHD010000144.1 GCF_022712095.1 Chryseobacterium sp.
AATCAATATCATATTTTATGAAATTTTCAGGTCTTTCATACCGAACTTGGTGTGCAGACGAATCCGTACGCAAAAAACCTAATTTTTCAAGCCATTCTTCGGTTATTTTAATGGGGTTAATAGAACCTGCAGGCGTAGAAACACGATGTGTGGAATTTTCTATTTTCACGAAATAGTCACTGTTACTCTGAAATATTTCTGTAATGATAAAAATCTGGTTTTTGTATTCAACTAAATTTTTTATTTTAAGATCTTCGACTTTCATAATTTTTGATGTTTGGTTATAGTTAGTATTCTGTAAAGTAAATAATTGCAAATATTATGCCTTGCTTATTACTTACTTGATATTTGATACTTTTATCTTTTCCGGTTGAATAATAAATGGTCTAAACTCCATTTTCCACCCCCTAAAATAATAAATGTGAAAAAGAAAAGCCAGTAAAAAAAGGTAATTTCTCCTTTATCATAAGGGAATATATGCATTTGTTGAGCATGTATCCATGCCACACTTAGTACAATAAACAAAATAGAGGAGGTAATTCTGGTAAGAAACCCTAAAGCGAATAAAATTCCGAAAAAGAATTCTGAACCTTTAGCTAAGTATAACATTAATAATGGGTTGGAAAAACCTAATTCTTCTTTCCATGTGACAAGACGGACCTGTATCCATTCATTAATGAAAAGATCTTTTCCGTACCACATGATCCATAATCCTACAATAACTCTGACCAAAACCAGAATATCTGTCTGTGCAGGAGCAAATAATATTTTTTTCATAAAAATTTCGATTATTGTGCAAAGTTATTATATTGAAAATCAGTATTCTTATAAAAAAAAGCGCAAATGCAGTAAAAATGCGAATAGGTAATTCTAAGGTTCTGAAATAAGTTTTATATTTTTGTAAAATACTATATCAGTAGATACTATTATCATTCATAAGATCTCAATTCTTATAATTGTCTGAATTCAATCAGAGACCCTTTTATCTTTTTCTAAGGTCATTTTTTGATTAAAACTTTACCAACAACTTATTTTATGATTATAAAAAACAATTTTTACATTCTTACCGGTGGACCCGGTTCAGGAAAAACAACATTAATAGAATATCTTAAGAAAAGAGGTTATCACTGTGTTTCGGAAGTAGCCAGAAAAATAATTCAGATGCAGATTGCATCCTCAGGAAAAGCTTTACCATGGGATAATATTCCTGAATATTCCCAATTGATGCTGCAATATTCCCTTCAGGATTATCTTTCTCTTTCTCAGGAAACCGATATCTACTTTTTTGACAGAGGAATTCCTGATGTATTAGGATATGTGAAACTAGTTAATCTTTTCGAACAGGATGAGTATATTAAGTGTGTTGAAAATTTCAGGTATAATACGGATGTTTTTATTTTACCACCCTGGAAAGAGATTTATAAAACAGATACTGAAAGAAAATAGGATTTTGAATTAGCTACCGCTACTTTTAATATCATGAAAAAAACATATAAAGCATACGGATATGAATTAATTGAAATTCCCTGTTTACCGGTGGAAGAAAGAATAGATTTTATACTTGAAAAAATAAAAGGCAAAAGGTCCTATAAATGACCTTTTGCATGTAGAAAAAAATAAAATTATCATAGCTGACTAATATCTGACTATTATTGAGAAAGCCATTTTTTAAAAACTTTTAAAACAATAGGCATTGCCAGATAAACCATAAGAGTGGAAACTATAAGAGCTATTATGGCTCCGCGCAGAAAAAAAGATGATAAGCCGATCATCGTAAATATTAAATCAACTATTTTTGGGGCGATTTGTGTTAACGGATATACCGCAACAAAAGAGACAATAACTTCTTTCCATTGGTGTGTTTTTACCTTCTTGTCCGTATTAAACCAAAAATCATTGTCTTCATGAATAATTTCTTGTTTATCAGAGAAATGTATAATATTTGCTTTAGCCAACAATTTCTTTCGAATATCGGAGTTCATCCATTTTTCTGCATATTTTGAATTTTCAAATCTTAAAACCACAGAATGGAATCCATCACTCTTTACGGATGGAAGTTCAATTCTGTCTATAAAACCTTCAGCCGATCTGGTAGCTTTAGTCATTTCTTCATACCATAGATCAAATTCTAGCTTATTACTTATGTGAAGTTTATATCTTATGATCAGGGTGCTTATCATCACTTTTATCCTAATTGAACATTCATGGAAACGATGTCCCGGGAAACAATATTGCTAAACCATTCTTCAGAAGTAATCTGAGATTGTGGGAAAAATGCGTAAAACTGTTCATAGGCAATTTCAGCTTCCATTTTAGCAACATACCACCCTATACAGTGATGTATTCCTTTACTGAATGAAATATAATTTTTAAGAGGATCTTCTCCTTTGGGAGTATCATAGTTAGCGGAGGTCAACATTACGAAGAGAAGGTCTCCTTTTTTTAATGGCGTTCCGGATAATTCATAATCTTCATGTACATATCTTGGAAATGCGCTGTTAGCAGGTGAAGTCCGAAATAAAATTTCATCAACCAGACTATTGTCCGGAGCTTTTTTATCATTAATTATTTTACGTATTCCCTGGCTGATAAGGCTTGCTGTTGTCCCGGATCCTGCAATAAATAATAATAAGCTTACGCTTAAAACTTCCTCTTCCAAAAGTCCTGCTTGTAGTAAGACTGATATAATGTCCTTTTTCTGCTTACTGATTTTCTTTTCTGCTATCGTATCTCTGATAATTTTATGAAAGCTTACCACATTTTTTAGATGATCCTGTGGATATGCCTTCACCATTTGCAGGGAAATTGCATACTCAGGAAAAGAATCATTCCAATTTAACCCTAACATTTTTGAGATGATTTTTACCGGAATGAGGTAAGAGAAGTCTTTTGCAATATTTTGCGTTTCTCCCTTTTTCCATTGAGATAAAACTTTTTTAACTTCGGTAGAAATATATTCCCGGTAATTTTCCAATGTATTTTTAGTAAAAAAACTTTCTAACGGTTTTCTTAATCTTTCATGCTGTACACCATCTGTTGCCAATAAGTGCAATGGTTTGGGAATAGCTTCAGAGAAAGGATTGTTTGCATAGGACTGTATTTCTGTTGCAGGACTTACCTGAAATACATTCCCGTTAATAAGTACTTCTTCTACATCTGCTCTCCGGGTAACCAGCCATACTTTTAGACCGTCGGGAAGTTTATAGGGAAACAATCCTGTTTTGTGACGGATATCTGATAAAATATGGTCGGGTTCTGTTGCAAATTGTAATGAATTGAAATCTAATTTATTCATTGCGGATATTTTAATAGATTATTTTCCCTGTTTGATATCATCAGCTATTTTTTCGGCCATCATAATTACCGTCGGATTAGGAGCAGCGGAGACAGCATCTGGAAATATAGAAGCATCTACTACTCGTAAATTTTGCGTTTTATATACTTTTCCTGAGAAATTTACTACAGCATCCTTGCTTTTTTCTTCTCCCATAGGAGCAGTTGAAAAAGGGTGGTGATAAGTATCCAGTGTTTCTTTCATAGACTGGATAATATCGGCATCTTTAGTTACTTCAATCCCGGGATTAAGTTCCTGTACAGTCATATTACTAAAAGGTTGTGTCTGTCCTATTTTACGGGCTAATTTAATTCCTTCCAGCAATCTCTTGCGGTCTTCTTCCTCAGCGAGGAAATTAAGATCAATGACAGGAGCTGTTTTAGGATCTTTGCTGGCAAGCGTAAGATGCCCCACTGATTTCGGGTTGGTTAAAGCTACTGCCAGTACAAATCCTATTTTAGTAGGGCTTTGGTCATGAGGAAAAAGATGAGTTGCTGTAATATGCAGATCCAATTCTCCTTCTTTGGCATAAGAAGATTTAGTCCAAAGTTTAGCTCCGATTACAGGAGTTTGTTTACCTGTTTTTTGAGGATCTAGAGCATAGGCATTATAATAAAAAGGATGATCATATAGCTTTTTACCCACCGGTAATTCTGCTATCACTGGAATGTCCAGTTTATTAAGTTCCTCTTTGGGCCCTATTCCCGATCTTAAAAGAATGGCGGCTGATCCATACGTTCCGGCAGAAAGAATGATTTCTTTTCCTTTAAAAATACGCCCGTCAGCAGTTAAAACATCAGTAGCTTTGTTTCCGCTAAAAAGGATTTTGTCCGTTAGAGCTTCTCCAACCACCGTTAGATTTTTACGGCTTCTTACTTTTTCATTGAGATAAGCCATACCCGTATTATATCTTACGCCGTTGATGATGTTCATAGGATAAGTTCCTATACCATGCTGATTTTCTCCATTAAAATCTTTTATTTCAGTATATCCATTAGCTTCAGTCGCTTTCATAAAAGCTGATTGCACTGGGCTTATTTCTGATTTTGTCATCTGGTGGATAGGGAAGGGGCCTGTATTATTATGCCATTTCTTGTCCTGTACATCAGAGTTTTCCATTTTTAAATAATAAGGAAACACTTCATTCCAGGTCCAGTTTTTGAGATGATATTTTTTTGTCCATCTTTCAAAATCGGAGGGAAGAGAGCGTACGGCTACTGCTCCGTTTACAGCCGAACTTCCTCCTAAAACTTTTCCACGGACAGCGCCGACAGGCTTTCCTATATATCCCGGAGTAGATTGATAACCCCATTCATACCGGCTATCTCCATTGGCTCCTAAGATATTGCTGTTTGCAATAATGTCTGGATAACCTTTTTTGTCAAACAGAGGCCCTGCTTCCAAAACCAATATCTTTTTAGAAGGGTCTTCCGATAATCTGTTTCCCAACACGGAACCCGCAGATCCGGCTCCTACAATTACAAAGTCATATTCCACCTGAGTGGCTAAAGTTGTATTTTTATCCATTGTATGAATATTTTGTGAGTGAATATTAGACGAAAAAAAACTAAATGTACTTACGAGAAGTCCTGTTTTTAACGTTGAGTTATTGTAAATAATTTGTATAAAATTTTGAATTGCCATAGAATCGAATTATTTTATCAGTATTATTAGTAAAACAAAGTAACGGCGTTATCAGAGGAATGGAAAGGTAAAATACCGAACGTATAATACCATAATGCGAATTAGGAAAACAACTTAAAAGGCTCTTAAGGATAAAAATAAAACCTGTCTTTTTATTTAAAAGACAGGTTTTCTAAAAAAATTAACAAATAGATTACTATTGGTAGTCTTTATAATCAGTATATCCTTTTTCATTTCCCCCGTAATAATAATCACGAATAGGCTCAGTCAAAGGATAGTTGTTTTTCATTCTGTAGGTTAAATCCGGATTACTGATGAAAGGTTGTCCGAATGCTGCGATATCTATAATATTTTCATCAATAAGTTCTTCTGCAAGCTCTTTAGTAAGACCACCTGCATAAATCAGTACACCATCATACCATGAACGGAATTTTTTCATAAAGTCTTTAGAGATGCTTGATTCTCCTTTGATAATCTGATTCATGAAATGAATATAAGCGATCTTTCTTTTTCCAAGCTCTTCTGCAATAAGCTTAAAAGTTTCCTCTGTTTCCTCAAACTTTGGAATATCCTGTATGGTTCCAAAAGGGGATAAACGTACAGCTACTTTATCTGCACCCACTTCAGCAATATTGGCATCAACAATGTCAAGTAAGAATTGTACTCTTTTTGCTACGCTGCCACCATATTCATCGGTTCTGTTATTAATTTTTGGATTTAGAAACTGTTCGATCAGATATCCGTTCGCACCATGGATTTCGACTCCGTCAAATCCAGCTTCAATAGCATTTTTAGCTCCTTGAGCAAAATCTCTGATGACTTGTTTAGCATCTTCTGTACTTAAAGCTCTCGGTTTGGAGGCTTCAACAAACCCTGTTTCCCCTTCTCCCGTATCACAATAAGCAAATGAATTTTCTGCTCTTATATCTGAAGGACCGACAGGAGCTTTACCGTCTGGTTGTAAGCTTGTGTGGGAAACTCTTCCTACATGCCATGTTTGTACAAAAATCTTGCTGTTTTTATCATGCACGGCTTTGGTAACCAGTTTGGCACCTTCTACCATTTCCGGTGTATAGATTCCCGGAACAAATACCATTCCTGAAGCAGAAGGAGAAATGACAGTACCTTCTGTTATGATAAGGCCAGCTCCTTTTTCACCTGCTCTTTGAGCATAATATTCTGCATTTTTACTGTTGTACACACCGTTTTTATTTCTTGCTCTGGTCATTGGAGCCATTGCCACTCTATTGATTAAGGATAGATTACCTTTTTTAAAGTTTTCAAATAATTTCATTGTATTAAATTTTTTACAAAGTTGGGAATAGCTTCCTTTGATCTGGTAATAAGAATCCGTATAATATATATAAAAATGCGAACACCTAAAAATTAAATAGAGGAAATCATTTTTTCTTCTTTGAATTGAGTAGGAGAAATTCCCGTTTGATTTTTAAAGAATTTAGTGAAGTTGGAAGGCTCATCAAAACCTAAATCGTAACTCACCTCTTTAATACTCATGGATTCATGTATAAGTAATCTCTTACTTTCAAGGATTAGCTGTTCATTAATAAGCTCTTTGGGGGATTTTCCTAAAATAGCCATTACTGCTTTTTGGAGCTTTCTTTCACTTATAAATAGCTCGTTGGCGTAATATTTAACTTTAGTTTCGGTACGGAAAGATTTGCGTACCATTTTCTTGAACTGTGTTACATACATTCCATCCTGCGTTAAGATAGTTTTATGGATTGAGGGATTATTCTCAAGTATAAATTTTCTTTCAGAAAAAAGTAAAAGATTGGATAAGTAATTATGCAGTATCGATTCCTGAAATAGGTCATGAGCTTTTTGAAGTTCATCTAGGATTTTCTGAATCAATTCAATAAATACATTCAAATCATTGTTTTTAAATGCCAACTTGGTCACTGGATAATAATTGTTAAAGATGTGAGCATTATCTAAAAAATAGATATCATGGGAAGACTGATTAAAAAAATCTTTAGGAAAGGCAATCAGCCATCCCTCAAAAGTTGCATTTTCACGGAAAGCATGAACCTGTCCCGGTGTAAGAAATAAGATGTCTCCAGCTGACAGCTCCACCTCCTGAAAGTCTACCATATGGGAAGATTTTCCTTTTGTAATAAGCTGGATAATGTAGAAATCAGTACGGTGCGGATTAATAACGGACTGTCCCCCTTTTTTGATCCGCTCAGAAATAGGAATGATATGTAAATTTTGCTGCTGATTGGAAATAGGTTTAAAAGGATAAGTAATGATATGAGACATATAATAAGATTTTGGACATTTTGAAAACTAATTTAATGATTCTTTGTTTTAAAATGAAAATATAATAGGAATAATAGATATTTAAGTGAAATATAAGTGGGAATATAATCAATAAAATAGATTGTTTATTAACTAATTG
>NZ_JALAHD010000145.1 GCF_022712095.1 Chryseobacterium sp.
ATAAAATTGTTTATACTTCTGGAGCGGATTCACCGATAAAGTTTTTTTGGTTCATCATTTATAGTCTCAATAAATAACTCTTTTTTAGAGCGAAATTTTATCTTCCATTCTCATAATGTGATTTTTCATATTCTTTCGAAACTTCGTAAACAGTTGGAGTCTATCAGTAAATAGCATCTCCAGAGTACTTTTTGAAAGGTATCTTTATCTGCCCACATTTCCTTTCTTTAAATAAAAGAACAATGTTGGATATAATTACACCCTCTTCATTCTTTAGTTCTATATTTAAAAGAAAGTAATAAGAAAATGAGTCTCTATTTGTCAGGTACAGGCTGAATATCCCCCGTATTCATATGTTCAAAAATCGTGGGAAAAAACATGACTAGTACAAAGTAAATGATAATCATAAGAGCAACTAATGCAAATAAAACAATAATAAGACTGTTGGGTTTGTTTTTCTTTTTTGATTCCATGATGATTCTATGATTTTTGGTTAGTTAATTATATCAAGCTAATTTCTTGCCACATTGCTTACAATAGCGGGCATCATCATCAATATCTTCATTTCCGCACCGGTCACATACCTTTTCAAGGTTCTGTCTTTTATTCCTCATTTCGGCAGTTACAATTCCTGTAGGAACGGCAATAATAGAGTAACCTGCAAGCATCAGGATCATAGCGAAAAATTTACCCGTAGGCGTTATCGGAGATACATCTCCATAACCCACGGTAGTTACTGTAACTACAGCCCAGTAAATGGCCTGTGGAATAGTCTCAAATCCGGGACGTCCGCCTTCTACCATAAACATCAGCGAACCCACGATTACTGAAAAAATAATAAGAAATAAAAGGAAAATATAGATTTTTCTCGAACTGTTCTTTAGTGCTCTTACAATTAAATATCCGTCATTCATGAAGTCCATTAAGTTAAAGATTCTGAATATCCTTAACATTCGGAGCATTCTGAAAATCAGAAAGTATTTGGTAATAGGAAAAAATAAGCTTAAATAAAACGGAACCAAGGCCAGAAAGTCTATAATTCCGAAAAAACTGAAAATGTAATTGCGTTTATTTTTGACCACAGCAATACGCATAATATATTCTGCTGTAAAAAACATCGAAATGATCCATTCAAAGACAATAAAGAAAATATGCAGCTTCTTATCATAAGCGGGTACACTTTCCATCATAATGATAAGTGTGCTGATAAGGATCAGTGATAATAAGATCACATCAAATAATTTTCCCAGTTTTGTATCGGATCTGTAAATAATACGATACAAAAACCTTTTCCAGAGGACATCTTCAGGAACAAGATTGTGCTCTCTTTCCATGCTTAGACTTTTTTTAAAATTAACAAATTATTCCTATTTTCGTAGCAAACATACACAATAAAATGACAATACGAGAGGTTACCTCAGAAATAGAGAAATATATTGCGATGCCGCAGGCTGAAGATTTTGATAATGTAGGATTGTTATGTGGTCTGCCTAGCCGTGAAGTGACCGGAGTTTTAGTGTGTCATGACGCACTCGAAAATGTAGTGGACGAGGCTGTGCAAAAGGGATATAATCTTATTGTTTGTTTTCATCCTATTATATTTTCAGGATTAAAAAGTATTACTGGAAAAAATTATGTAGAAAGAGCAGTTTTAAAAGCTATTGAAAATAAAGTTGCTATTTATGCCATACACACGGCTTTTGATAATGATTTTTTTGGGGTGAATGCAGGAATTTGTAATCATTTAGGTTTAAAGGATCTGAATATTCTGCAGCCTAAGAAAAATAACCTGAAACAGCTTTCCGTTTATGTACCCACTGAATATGCTGAAAATGTAAAAGAAGCTCTTTTTGCAGCAGGTGCCGGAAATATAGGTTTTTATGATCAGTGTAGTTTTACCATCGGAGGAGATGGGACTTTCCGTCCAGTAGAAGGCTCTAATCCTTTCTCCGGACAATGGAACGTTCGTGAAAATGCGGATGAAAAAATGATATCCGTGATTTTTGAAGCTTATAAACAGTCTCAAATTATTTCTGCGATGAAAGAAGCTCATCCTTATGAAGAGGTAGCTCATCAGGTTTATAATCTGGATAATGAGAACCAGTATTCAGGTTTGGGGATGTATGGTGAATTGGATCAGGAAATGGAAGAAAAAGATTTTTTACAGTTTGTAAAAGATAAATTCAATCTGAAAGTGATCAGGCATTCTGATTATACAGAGAAAAAAATAAGAAGAGTAGGGGTTTTGGGAGGCTCCGGAGCCAGTGGAATAAAATCTGCACTTTCTAGGAAATGCGATGCCTATCTCACGGGAGATATTAAATATCATGATTATTTTTTAGCAGAATCTAAAATGTTGATTTGTGATATAGGACATTATGAGTCGGAACAATTTGTAACTCAACAATTATTTGAAATTTTGTCACAAAAATTTAGTACATTTGCAATCTCAAAATCTAGCGAAAGAACAAACCCAGTAAATTATTTCCTTTAAATATGGCAAAAACCAACGATATTTCAGTTGAAGAGAAATTAAGAGCTTTATACGATTTACAAATCATAGATTCAAGATTGGATGAGATCCGAAACACAAGAGGAGAATTGCCAATTGAGGTTGAAGATCTTGAAATCGAGATTGAAGGGCTTGAAAAAAGAGCTGAAAAATTTCATGCTGATATCAAAGATCAAAACGATCAGATCAGTACTAAGCATGAAGTGATTAACCATGCCAAAACTCTAATTGAAAAATACAAGTCTCAGCAGGATAATGTAAGAAACAATAAAGAGTTTGAAGCTTTAGGTAAAGAAATTGAATATCAGGATCTTGAAATTCAATTGGCGGAAAAAAGAATTAAAGAGTACGGTGCTAAAATCGCTCATAAAAATGAAACTTTAAGTGAATTGAACACAAAAATCGATGACCTTAAGAAGCATTTGAAATTTAAAAAAGAAGAATTGGATGGCCTTATTGCTGAAACTCAAAAAGAAGAGGAGTATTTAATAGAGCAATCTAAAGAGTTCGCCGCTAAAATAGATGAAAGATTACTGGCTTCTTATAACAGAATCAGAAGTAACTCTATCAATGGATTGGCAGTAGTAGGGTTGGAGAGAGGAGCTCCGAAAGGCTCTTTCTTTACTATTCCGCCTCAAAAGCAGATGGAAATCGCTCAGAGAAAGAAAATTATTATAGATGAGCATTCCGGGAAAATTCTTGTAGATGATGAATTGGTAAATGAGGAAACAGAAAGAATGAAATCTGTAATTAAATTTTAATTCAGATTTAATAAAGATATGACGACCAGAAGAACTACTTCTGGTCTTTTTCTTTGTCAATTCCGTAATAAAAATTGATTTCTTTGCAAAGATCTGCTATGGCTGCTTTTCCGGAAGAAGTGAAACCCATTAAATTTAATAATAGTTGCAGTCTGAAATATTCTGTTAATTCTTTTTCTGTTAAAGTAATGATTAAATCGTTATTTGAAGGTAATATATTTTCTGTTTCTTCCACTATGCTTTTTTGAGAACTTTCCGCTTTTTTCTGGCAGGAAGACATAAAAAAACCAATCCAATAAGTATGGATTGGCTAATGAGTATTTTAATAAATAGTTTCATTTCAAATAATAATTATTCCTGACGGTCGTATAGTTTATTATAAAGAGCAATAAACTTTTCTTTGATCGCTTTTCTTTTCAATTTTAAAGTGGGAGTTAAAAGACCTGCTTCTACACTCCATATTTCAGGCGTAAGCTCTATCTTTTTAATTCTTTCCCAGTTTCCTAAATTTTGGTTGAAGCCTTCCATTTCTTTTTCGATTCTGGCTTTCAGTTCAGGACTTTTTGCAATTTCTTCAGGAGTGGATCCTACGTTAAGATTATTACGCATTGCCCAGCTTTTTGCGAATTCAAAATCCGGCTGTACCAGAGCACAAGGCATTTTTTCACCATCACCCACAACCATAATCTGTTCGATGAATTTCGAAGCTTTTGCCATATTTTCAATAATCTGAGGAGCAATATACTTTCCTCCGGACGTTTTGAACATCTCTTTTTTACGATCAGTGATCTGCAAGAAACCATCACTGTCAATATGCCCGATATCTCCGGTTTTGAAATATCCGTCTGAAGTAAATGCTTCTTTGGTTAATTCTTCATTCTGGAAATAACCTTTGAATACAGAAGGACCTTTTACAGTGATTTCTCCATCTTCCTGGATCTTTACACTAAGATTATCCAAAGGATGCCCCACGGTTCCTATTTTCATTTTATCAAAACTGTTTACAGATATTACAGGGGAGGTTTCAGTGAGGCCGTAACCTTCCAGGATCGGAATTCCCGCATTTTGGAACATCAGGTTAAGTCTTGGTGAAAGGGCGGCAGATCCGGATACTAGAGTAATCACTTCACCACCCAGACCTTCTCTCCATTTAGAGAATACAAGCTTATCGGCGATGATTTCCATAAGGCCCGACGGTTTGGAAACCGTTGTTTTTTTATTGATAATATTAAGTGCCCAAAAGAATATTTTAGATTTTAATCCTCCGGCTGAGGATCCTGTAAAGTATATCTTGTCATACACTTTTTCCACAACCCTTGGCACGACGGTCATATAATGAGGTTTTACCTCTTTAACATTTTCACCCATTTTATCGATGCTTTCCGCAAAGTAAATAGAGAGACCGTTATATTGGAAAAGGTAGAAAAGCATTCTTTCAAAAATATGGCAGATCGGTAAGAAACTTAGTACTCTTGTATCTTTATAATCCAAGCCTTTTTTAAAAGGTATTCTAGGTACAGAACCCAATACGTTGGAAACGATATTTTCATGGCTTAGCATTACTCCTTTAGGTTTTCCTGTAGTTCCGGAAGTATAGATAAGAGTGGCCAGATCTTCCGGGTTGATGGTATTGGAAATGTCTTCAACTTCATTTTGGGTAGACTCATCTTCTCCTAAATCCAGGACCTCTCTCCAATGGGCGGCCCCTGTGATTTTATCAAAAGTAAAAATGCCCTGTAGAGAAGAAATATGATGTTTTACCTTCATTACTTTCCCCAAAAGTTCCTTATCGGAAACGAAACAGTATTTAATTTCGGCGTTATTGAAGATAAATTCATAATCTTCAGATGAAATATTAGGATATACAGGAACTGATACTACACCGATTTGGGAAAGTCCTAAATCCATGATAGCCCACTCTGTACGTGAATTAGTAGTGATTAGAGCGATTTTATCTCCAGGTTTTATTCCCAGTTTAATAAGCCCCCTGGAAATTTTGTTTGCCTCATTAATAAACTCCTGCGTTGATATTTTTTTCCATTCTCCATGATATTTTGTAGCAAACATATCTGTTTTCGGAAGATTTTTCAATGCATGATGAGGAATATCGAATAATCTTTTAATCTTCATAATTTTTTATTATATAAAAGGCCTTAAATATAAACAAATTTTGGGTAAAAAGCGTAAAACTCAAAACATTTTTCAAAAACCAATTATTTTTCCAGTTTTAGTTAAAAAGTGTAAATTTACGAACAACTAATTATTACATTTTATGGACTTTAATTTATCAGAAGAACAGCTGATGATTCAGCAGGCAGCAAGAGATTTTGCACAAAACGAACTTTTACCGGGAGTTATTGAAAGAGACCGCGATCAGAAGTTTCCGACAGAGCAGGTGAAGAAAATGGGAGAAATGGGATTACTGGGAATGATGGTAGATCCTCAGTACGGTGGAGCAGGTATGGACAGTGTATCGTATGTGCTGGCAATGGAGGAGATCGCAAAAATTGATGCATCTGCTGCAGTGGTGATGTCTGTAAACAATTCATTGGTGTGTGCAGGATTGGAGAAATACTGTACGGAAGAACAAAAACAAAAATATTTAGTTCCTTTGGCGAGTGGCCAGGTAATCGGAGCTTTTGCTTTGTCTGAGCCTGAAGCAGGATCAGATGCTACTTCTCAAAAAACAACAGCCGAAGATAAAGGAGATTATTACCTTCTTAATGGGATCAAGAACTGGATTACGAATGGGGGAAATGCTTCTTATTATATTGTGATTGCACAGACTGATCCTGAGAAAAAGCATAAAGGAATTAATGCTTTCATCGTAGAAAAAGGATGGGAAGGGTTTGAGATAGGGCCGAAAGAAGATAAATTAGGAATCAGAGGAAGTGATACACATTCTTTGATTTTCAATAATGTAAAAGTTCCTAAAGAAAACAGAATCGGAGAAGACGGTTTTGGTTTCAATTTTGCAATGGGAGTATTGAATGGTGGAAGAATAGGAATTGCTTCCCAAGCTTTGGGAATTGCATCAGGAGCTTATGAGCTGGCGCTTAAATATGCTAAAACAAGAAAAGCTTTTAAAACAGAAATTATCAACCATCAGGCTATTGCCTTTAAATTAGCAGATATGGCAACTCAGATTACAGCTGCAAGAATGCTTTGTTTTAAGGCGGCGGTAGAAAAAGATGCAGGTAAAGATATCTCTGAAAGTGGAGCTATGGCTAAATTATATGCTTCTCAGGTGGCAATGGATACTACTATTGAAGCAGTACAAATCCATGGAGGATATGGATATGTAAAAGAATATCACGTAGAAAGATTAATGCGTGATGCGAAAATTACTCAAATTTATGAAGGAACTTCTGAAATCCAGAAAATTGTGATTTCAAGAAGTATTGCAAAATAGTCATAGACTAAAACACTATTTTATGAAAAAATATACATGGATCACTCTCGGCGTTATTCTTCTTTTATTAGGAGTATTTGTATGGTATAAATATTTCTTTGTTTTTGGAGAAGGTGTCAAATCAGGCTATCTGAACTATGCTATTAAAAAAGGATATGTTTTCAAAACTTATGAAGGTAAACTGATTCAGGAGGGTTTTGGTAGAGGGAAAACAGGAACGATTACAAGCTATGAATTTGAGTTTTCGGTTGAAGATCCGGAAATTTTCAAGCAATTGGAAATGAATAGCGGTAAATCTTTTGATCTTCATTATAAAGAGTATAACGGAGCACTCCCTTGGAGAGGAAATACGAAGTATGTGGTAGATAAAATAGTTAATATGAAATAAAACAAAAGCCTTTCAGAGAAATCCGGGAGGCTTTTGTTTTTGCATAATCAATAAGATCTGTGCTAGTCATATTTATCAATTTCACCAGCCAGTG
>NZ_JALAHD010000146.1 GCF_022712095.1 Chryseobacterium sp.
CTTGATCCAAAAAAATCTTTTTTCAAACTGAATTTTAGTAATTTCACTTTAGATTTACTCCCAGAAATTCAATCAAATATCCGTTTTAATGATGCATATTCAAAAAGAGATTCTGTGACTGTTGATGATATTGAAATACACTTCATAAGCCTTATAGATTTAATACATGACAAAAAGAAGAGTATAAGGAAAAAGGATTTGGAAGATCTTAATGAATTAAAAAAATTAAATGATAACAAGTAGTAACTTTATAATATAAAAAAGTGCATCAGATTCTTCTGATGCACTTTTTTAATAGGTTAATTAAAAGGTTGATTATTTTTAATCTGTGTGTTTAGGGGTATACCCATCTTCACTCAATTCTCTGTGCTCATAATCCGCTTTCATTTCTGCTTCATAATCTATTTTCTCTGCTTTTCCAAATCGTTTCATGATAGAGTCAAATATGGAATATACCACAGGCACGATAATCAAGGTAAGGAATAACGAAGAGGTCAGACCTCCAATGATTACCCATGCAAGACCTTTATTCATCTCAGCTCCTGCTCCGGTTGCCAATGCAATCGGTAACATCCCGAAGATCATCGCAATCGTTGTCATTAAGATCGGACGGAGACGGGCATGGTTAGCCTGAATCAATGCGTCATGGGTGTTGGCTCCTGCTGCTTTTCTCATATTTGTAAAGTCGACAATCAAAATCGCATTCTTCGCTACGAGACCGATCAACATGATCATCCCTAACATGGTAAAGATATTCAATGAGTTTCCGGTTAATGCCAGAATTACCATAACCCCGATCATCGCGAGCGGAATGGAGAACATTACCACAAACGGATACACGAAACTGTCATACAGTGATACCATTACAAGGTATACCAATACTACGGCTGCCAATAATGCAATTCCTAATGTACCGAAACCTTCCTGCTGATTTTCCATATCTCCACCCCAGATGTAGTTGACACCTGCTGGTTTTTTATCACTATCCATAAACATGGCAGACCATTCATTAGCAACGTCTCCTACTGGACGGCCTACTACTTTTGATAATACTTTTACTGATGGTGTTTTATCTCTACGCTGTAGCAAACTCGGTCCTGAACTCATTTCCACATCTGCAAACTGGATCAGACGAACCTGTTCTCCCTGAGCATTGGTAAACATCAGATTTCTTACATCATCAATAGATTCTCTGTTACTATCAGCAAATCGGATATTGATATCATATTCATATTCTCCGGCTCTGAACTTTCCGTCTGTATTACCGTTGAATGCAGTCTGCATCGTTTGTCCTACACTTGAAAGATTAAGACCCAATGCAGCCATTTTATCACGGTCAATATTCACTCTGACCTCCGGATTTCCGGTATCTGTAGATAACTCAGCATCTACTGACCCAGGAACTTTCTTAAGCAATTCAAGGATTCTGGTTGCTTCTTTCGTTGCTGTTTCATTATCTGAAGCTGTAACCACCATTTCGATTGGTGCGTTTTCCGCTCCCATAATACCGATTGGGGCAGTTTTAAATTCTATTCCGGTAAATTTCTCCTCCAGCTGTCTTTTGATCTTGGCAGCCATGATATCTGTACTCTCAGAACGCTCGGATTTATCCGTTAAAATCACCTGAATTTCTGACTGATAAGCAGTAGACTGTGCACCTCCAAATCCGGAAGACTGCTGACCTACTGTAGTAATCATATCTACTACATCAGGATTATTTCTTAAATACCTTTCAACCTCTAAGGTAATCTGGTTGGTTTTATCCACAGTAGCATCTTTTGGTAATTCCATCTGTACAAGGAACTCTCCACGGTCAGTTTTAGGGAAGAACTCTCCTCCGATAAATCCGAAAACTACCAATAGGAATGATGCAATTAAGATAACGAATGTAAGAATTACAGTTGTAACTCTCCTTAAGGTAGTCTTCAGACACCATTCAAGGATTCCTGTAATCCAGTGTGTGAACTTTTCGATCATATTTTCAAACCAAAGAATGAACTTTTCAAATACATTCTTACCTGTAAGATGCTCCAGTTTACCAAATCTTGATGATAACCAAGGAATGATAGTAAATGAAGCTAGCAAGGATAATAAAGTAGCTATAACCACCGTGACACAGAACTGAGCAAGGATATTAGCTACAAGCCCTGAACTCATCGCAATCGGTAAGAATACCACTACAATTACCAATGTAATCGCTGCTACGGTAAATCCGATCTCGGAAGCCCCATCATACGCTGCTCTGATTTTACTTTTCCCCATCTCCATGTGACGGTAAATATTCTCCAGTACCACAATCGCATCATCCACCAAGATACCTACCACAAGGGAAAGACCAAGTAAACTCATCAGGTTTAAGGTATATCCCATCAGGTTCATTCCGATAAATGTTGCAATCAATGAAACCGGAATAGAAACCATTACAATAAATGCATTTCTTATACTGTGAAGGAACAATAACATTACTACCGCTACGAGAATAATCGCAAGGAAGAGGTCAAATATCACGTGGTTGGCAGATTCAAGGGTAAAGTCTGTAGTATCATTTACCACTTTAAGCTGGATACCCTGTTGTTTATAATCTTCCTGAACCCTTTCTATCGTTTTCTTTACATTTTCAGAAACCGCCACCGCATTAGCATCAGACTGTTTCTTTACCTGCATTAAAATGGTTGTAAGCTGGTTATAACGTGCAATTTTATCTACATCTTTCTGAGTATCAAAAACCGTTGCTACATCTGACAGACGAACCTGTGCTCCATTTTTTGAAGAGATTACAAGGTTGTTCATTTCTTCAATAGACTGATATTTCCCTGATAACCTGATGGTAGATTTTACAGTTCGTGTTTTTAAACTTCCGGTAGGGAAATCAAGGTTTGAAGAAAGAATTACCTGCTGAACATCACCAATAGAAAGTCCATAGCCCTGTAATTTTTTCTCATCCAGGTTTACCTGAATTTCTCTTTCCTGTCCACCCACAAGATCTACTTGTGCTACTCCGTTTACACGGGAAAAGATCGGCTCTATTTTTTTATCTAATAAGTCATATAGCTCTTTACTGTTCAGCTTATCACTTGAAATACTCATAGTAATGATGGGTAAATCATCCAGTGAGAATTTATTCAGTGATGGTGCATCCACATCATCCGGAAGATCGGAAAGGATAGCGTTCACTTTACGCTGAGCATCATTCAATGCATAGTTTACATCTGCTCCATCATTCAGCTGAATCATGATAACCGAGAGACTTTCATAAGATGAAGATTCCACTTTCTTCACGTTTTCAAGGGAACCTACCGCATCTTCAATCTTTCTTGTCACGGAAGTTTCCACCTCACTTGGAGAAGCTCCGGGATAAGTCGTTGAAATCGTCACTACATTGGTTTCAAATTTCGGAATAAGCTCATACCCCATCTGGGTATAACTCAAAATCCCGCCCAGCGTCAGCAATGTAAATAAAACAATGACTAACGTAGGTCTTTTTATCGATATTTCTGCTAACTTCATAGATATCCTACTTTACAATATTGATTTTTGAACCGTTATCTAGGTTAATCTGTCCGCTGGTAATTACCTGCTCTCCTCCATTAAGCCCGCTAAGGATTTGTACTTTATCTCCATATACTTTTCCGGTAGTTACTTTAATCATTTTTGCCGTTCCCTTCTGAACGATAAATAATTGCCCTGAGCTAACTCCATTAACAAAGGCTTCAGCCGGAACGGTTAACATATTCTGAGTTTCAGCACCGTTATTAGTTTGGAATACTGCAGTTGCATACATACCGGCTTTTAGCTGTCCGTTATTTGAAACTTCTATTTCCACAGGGAAATTTAAAGAAGCATCACTTTTAGGAGCAATGAAGGTTATATGTCCGCTGAAAGAATCTTCAGGTAAGGCACTTACTTTAATATTAACAATTTGGCCCAACTGGATTCTTCCTACCTGACTTTCATCTACCAATACTGAAAGTTTCAGTGTGTTGATATTAACGATTTCAAACATAGAAGTTCCCGGAGAAACAACGACTCCCGGTTCTACCATCTTTTTATTAACCGTACCGCTGATTCCTGCACGAACGCTTGTATCATTTACTCTTACTCCCTGAGCTTTTACAGCTGCCTGCATATTTTTCAGCTGTAATCTTGAGTTATCCAGTTGCTGCTTGGTAACACCTCCTGTTTTATAAGCATTTTCATAACGTTGGTTATCAATGATAGCATTTTGTAAATTATTCTGAGCCTGAGTCATATCAACTTCAATAGCATCTTTCTTAATGACTGCTAACGTCTGACCTGCAGAAACTCTTGATCCTTCTTTAACTAACACGCTTACAATACGTCCTGATATTTCAGAAGACTGATTCATTTCCTGTTTAGGAATAAAAGTTCCGTTCGCGGAATAGTCTGTATTGATGTTTTCTCTTTTTACAGTAACAACATTTACATTGATCTTATCCACTTGCTTCGCTACTTCTGCTACCTGCTTTTCCTGATTCTTTTTATTACTTACAATCTTGTATCCTGCTAATCCTACAAGTACAGCAGCTACGATAATATATATTAAAGTTTTTTTCATTTTTAGACGATTATGGTTGAGTTTGTAATGTGTTTAATTCTCCTTTTGCTTTCAATAGTTTAAGTTCAGCCTGCTTATAATCCAATAATGCATTTGCATAATTCTGTTTAGCATCCGTTAAAGCATTGTCCGTATCTAAAAGATCGGTAAGCGTTGCCAATCCATACTGATAATTCGATTGAGTATTAGCCAATACTTTTTCTGCCAGTGCTACATTATCTTTCATGCTTTGAATATTGATAATTGCATTTTCCATGCTGCTTACCGCATTTTTATAATCTAAATTCAGGCTGAGCTGAGTATTTTCAATATCCTGCTCAAGATCAAGAATATCTATCTGTGCCTGTTGGATTTTAGATTTTGTAGCACCACCAGTGAAAATCGGAATATTTACTTTAAGACCTACTGATGCAAAATCACTCCAGTTAACCCCATTATTAATTCCGTTAAACCATGGAAACTTGGTTCCCATACCATACCATCCATATTGTCCCTGAAGACTTACTGTTGGGTAGAGATAAGCTTCAGTTGCTTTTTTATTATATTCTAAAAGTTCCCTTTGTTTTCTGAGAACCTTAAGTTCTGATCTGTCTTCAAGATTAACGTATTCTGCCATCAGCTCCGGTTTAGGCTCAATAGTCCTTTCTTCCAGTTGAATAGGAGTATCAATTGGAATTCCCATATAGAATTTTAAGGAGTTTTTGGTAAGCTCTACGGAATTGATAAGCTGTTGTTTGTTAGAAGCTATATTCGTCAGCTGAACATTGGTTCTGTCCAGATCAATAGGTTTTGCCAACCCATTGTCCACTAAACTTTTAATAACGTTTCTTACTCTTTCCGTATTGGAATAACTTGCTTCCAGCGTTTTGAGATTTTCTTCCTGTACAAATACATTATAATAAGCAGTAGCTACATTCATAATGATCTGCTCATTAGTAAGCTGAGAATTCAACACATAAAATTCTCTTGTAGATTTTGCGGCTTTTAATCCTACAAATACTCTTTGATCAAACAGAGCTTGAGAAACTGTCGCAGCAATATTGGAAGTCCAGGGCTGCCCCATCTTAAAGATATTTCTCTGTCCCATAAATTCTACAACCGTCTCCTGAATGATCGGATTATAGTTCAAATCTCCCGATACCGCTATCTGTGGTAAAGCTCCTGCTTTGGCTTCATCTATCTGATATTCTGCTTTTTTTACCTGTAAGGCTGCCTTTTTAGCATCAGCCTTATTTTGTAATGCCTGCTGAATAGCCATTTGCAGGTTCACTTCCTGCTGAGCTTCTACAGATGAATAACCGAAAATCATAAATGCCGCAGCTATCCCAATTTTTAGCTTTTGTGCAGTTATACGTTTTCTTTTCATAATTTTATCTTACTTCTTTTATTTTTTAATAGTACTACTTTAACTTGTGTGTTTGTCAGTTAAGGACGAATTATATTAACAAATACCTTAATATTTTTTTATTTTTTAAACAATATGTTGAGAATAATCTCTTTTCTCTCTGAAATAATCTCATCAAACTCTTTATCACTGATCAATAGATTATCCATTAATAAAGGGCGCAAAGCACTTGGAAAAACCAGCAGTGCCACCATATTCAACAAAAATTGAACAGGTTTCATTTTTTCAATATTTCCCTGTTCCATTTCGAATTCTATCGATTTATACAATTCTTCCAGAATTTCATCTTCTACATCTTTTTGATGACAATTTCCCTTATTCATTTGAGAAACGATATAAGTTTCCAGATAAGGATATTTCAGACTGGTTGAAAGACTGCTTTCAATAAATTTGCTTATTTTCTCTTTTAGAGGCAGATCAGCTCTTTGAATAACTTTTGATTTTTCTCTTTCTACTTTCTGGGCCTCATTAAAAATAATCTGAATCAGATTATCCCTTGAGCGAAAATAATAGTTGATAAGCGTCCTGTTCACTCCCGCTTCATCTGCAATCTCCTGAGTTGTAGCGTCAAACTTACCTTTTACAAAGAATAAATTCTTTGCCGTTTCCTTAATAAGTTCTTGTGTCTGCTCCTTTTTTGTTTGATTTGACATTTTTGTTAAACAAATTTGTCGACAAAAATATAGCATTTTTATATTTTGACAAAATTGTTAAAC
>NZ_JALAHD010000147.1 GCF_022712095.1 Chryseobacterium sp.
AAATATCATAAAAAATAGAAAATTATTTACCATATTGCAAATATAGATATATTAAAATATCCATCTAATGAATATCATTTGTCTAGACTTACATTTTTTTAGTACTTTTATTTTTTATCTGATTTTCAATGAATGAAATTTTTAAAATGTTCAAAGTAGATGTTGCCGACGCTGAAAGAATTGGTAAATCAATCAATGAACCCCATCAGCATGATTATGAAGAACTGATTATTGGTAAATATGGCCAGGTGGAACATTTTATTGACTTTAATTCACAAGTGATAGATGCTCCTTTTGTCAGTTTTGTTACTCAGGGAAAACTTCACCGTGTAAGACCTTTAGCCAAAAACAATCAGTGTGATATGTGGGTACTCCGTTTTAAAAGTGAATTTATTGCAGAAACTGTTTTTCAGCTCTACTCCGCCTATCATGATAAGGCCAACATCGGTATGAAAGCTGATACCTGCTTTAAAAGACTGGATATGATCTGCCAGATTATTTATGAAGAATATCTGCTCGAATCCCCTGATCTATCTATCATCCAGCAGTTATTAAGCAGCCTTTTTACCATTATTGAATCTGAAAGAAAAAAGCTGAATCTAAATTATAATGAATCTAAAAAGATTCAGAGTCATACTTTTAAAAACTTTCTGGCTTTACTGGAAAAGCACTATAAAGAGTCAAAAGATGTTAATTTCTACGCTGAAAAACTGTTTATGACAAGTCGTAACCTTAACCTGATTTGTCAGGAGGTACTGCATCAAAGTGTTTCGGAAATCATCGAAACCCGCAAATTAATGGAAGCTAAAAATCTTCTGGTGACCTCCGATAAAACAATTGCAGAAATAGGATATGAATTAGGTTTTAATGAAAAAGCTTATTTTACTCATTCTTTTAAAAGAAAATCAGGATTCACTCCTTCCCAATACCGCAAAGAAATAGCCAGGATCATTTCCTAATTTAGCAACTATTTTTCTGATTAGTATTACCTTCCGCATACCTCTGTTTTAGAAATTTGTATTATAGTTTTAAAACAGAAAAAATGAAAAACACAGTTTTAACAAAGGAAATGATCGCTGGAATGTTTGTAACATTACTAGGATTTACAGCTTGCAGTAATCCTCAGAAAAATACAGAAAGTGATCAGATACTTCAGCAAGTAAAAGGTCTTGCCAAGGACAATGAAACTATAGCAAAGAATCTTGCCACTTTTGATACCTTAGATTATAAAGTATTCAGCAACAGAGATTGGAAACGACTTCATGAAAGCCATGCCGAAGATATCATCGTCCATTTCCCTGATGGTCATACGGAAAAAGGAATAGAACAGCATATCAAAACATTGGATGCTATGTTTGTATATGCTCCCGATACTAAAATCAAGGAACACCCTATTAAAATAGGAAGTAAAAACATGACAGCAGTTACCGGATTTATGGAAGGAACTTTCACAGAACCTATGCCTGTAGGTGACGGTACTTTTATCCCGCCTACAGGAAAAAAATTCAAAATTCCTATGGCCACTATCGGTATCTGGAAAAAAGACGGAACGATGAGTGAAGAATACCTGTTCTGGGATAATAAAACCTATATGGACCAGATTATGGGTAAATAATTAAAATGAATGAAAAGAAAAGATTTTATAAAAATAATGGCTCTTTTACCATTTGGAGCAGCAGCTATGAAACTAAATACATTACATGCCTTCACGGATCAATTACCACCTACGGAAAGAATGCCCGTTCTTTTCCTGGGGCACGGCAGCCCGATGAATGCGATTGAAGATAATATGTTTACCCGGGGATTTGAATCCATTGGAAAAACCCTGCCAAAACCAAGAGCCATCCTTTGTATCTCTGCTCATTGGGAAACCAAAGGAACTTTTGTAACTGCCATGGAAAACCCGAAAACCATTCATGATTTCGGAGGATTTCCACAGGCTTTATTTGATATACAATACCCTGCACCGGGAAGCCCTGATCTTGCTTTAGAAACAAAAAACCTTATTGCTTCCACGGAAGTGGAGCTTACCAAGGAATGGGGTCTGGACCACGGATGCTGGACCGTTGTAAAGTTCCTTTACCCTAACGCAGATATTCCGGTGATCGAAATGAGCATGGATTATACTAAAGACCCTGAATATCATTATGCCCTGGGAAAAGAATTGTCTGCATTAAGGAGAAAAGGAGTTTTGATTGTAGGAAGCGGAAATACCATACATAATCTGAGAATGGTAGCCTGGGATAAGATGTCAACGCCCGGATTTGGATTTGACTGGGCAATAGCAGCCAACGAAAAGATCAAACAGCTGGTGCAGGATGGTGATCATCAGTCATTAATCAATTACCAGAAACTGGGAAGAGAATTCCAGCTTTCCATTCCTACTCCTGAACATTATCATCCTTTACTTTATATCTTAGGACTACAGGAAAAGGACGAAAAGGTAACCATTTTTAATGATGCTTTAGTAGCCGGTTCCCTGAATATGATGTCCGTAAAAATTGATAAGGCTTAATAATTGTTGTACCGCTTATGTTATTCAATGCAGAAAAGTATCATTTCTTATTCAACAGTAAGTTTTATCCTCTCTCTACATTGAATAACATCAGTCGTGCAATATTCGCTCCACGGATCTTTGCTTCTTCTGCTTTCTCTCCTTCAAACTGAGCATCCACATTCTCTGAAAACACTCTGATCCATTCTGAAAATTCCACATCAGACATCGTAGTCTGTTTTCCAAGTTTCACATGGATCTGCATAGGATTTCCGTCATAGCTTTTTTCTCCCAGCAGGATGCTTGACCAGAATGAATACATTTTAGGAAGGTGATGAGACCAATCTACTTTTGCCACATCATCAAATATATAACCCAGAATAGCATTCTCCCTTACTTTATCATAAAACGAATCTACTAACTGGATAACATCTTCTCTTGTTTCAATATCTCTTTTTTTCATTTTGTATCAGATTTCATTTGTTGAATAACCTGCTCAAGATACTCTCTAAGCACCAAAGGATGGGCATGTTTTTCATCTTTGGATGCAAACAGCAAGGTTATTTTATTTTGTTTTTTAAGTCTTTCTATAAATTCTGGCCCTGGATTTTCTTTTTTAAGTTCTTTCTTGTATTTCACGGAAAATTCATCCCAATGGGAAGGGTTGGCATGGAACCACTTCCGGAGTTCTGTAGAAGGCGCCAGTTCTTTATTCCATTCATCAAAATGAGCTTTTTCTTTAGAAATTCCCCTTGGCCAGAGGCGATCAACCAACACACGATAACCGTCTTCGGGAAAAGCTTCTTCATATATTCTTTTTAAAGTAATTTCCATAGCTATTTTATCAGGATCTATTGTTTTAAAAAGGTCAGTTTCAAATCCAGATCTTCCACAAACATATTGATTCTTGAATTTTCAAGCATATCATTAACCGCTTTACGAATATGTTTAAATTCATTATGGATAGGGCAGGGATGCTCTTCTGAACATTCTTTTAAACCAAGTCCACAGCCGGAAAACAGTTTATCTCCGTCCACTTCTCTTACAATATCCGCAATAGAACGTTCCAAATTTTCCTTCTCCATATAAAATCCTCCACTTGGTCCTTTCATCGATTGTACAAACCCTTTCCGGCCTAAATCCTGAAGGATCTTAGCAATGAAATATTCAGGAGAATCAATTCCTTTGGCAATTTCTTTTATTCCTATCTTATTCCCGTCTTTTGACATCTGGGCAATATATATCAGCGCTCGTATAGCATATTCACATGTTTTAGAAAACATTCCACTTATTATTTTACTATACAAAGATAGGAAAGATTTAATAAAAGACAAACTACTCCTTTATTATTAAATCATAGAGGGAATTTACTGAACTCTGTGTACTTCAATACTTTTTAGCCATTTTACATGACGAGGCCCTGTTTTAGTATCGTTCATACTCACTACAATCATTTCTCCTTTCTCTTTTAAAGGCTGCCCGTTCTGTTCCAATAATACATATGTTTTATCTCCATTCGGGTTATTAAATATTTCTGCCCATGAAAAAGTAGCTTTATAATCATCAGCTGCTCTGGCTACAATATAAAAATTACGATCTGTATGATCCTTTTGCTCGATTTTCGCTTTTTCCAGGATATCTTTTAACAGAACACCTTTGGTAGACTCAATTTTATCTTTTGTAAGACCGGACTGACACACAACATTAAAGTCTTTCAGGTTTTTCACATCCATCTTTTTCAGGGAATCTACAGTAAGTGTAAGCGGATTGATCACATCCCCCGTTACTTTAATTTCTTTAGTTATATAAGCCGGATCATCAGTATACACATGTGATTTTTCTTCACCCTTCTGTGTAACAGCATCTTTTGTTTCTTTTGTTGTTTCTGATTTGGAATTTTCGGGGTTTTTACAGGCAGATAAAGCTGTCAACATCATCACTCCGCTCATGAACATTTTAAATTTTTTCATCACAATTCTTTTAGGTTCGACTCAAATTTATTTTTACAAATTC
>NZ_JALAHD010000148.1 GCF_022712095.1 Chryseobacterium sp.
AATTGTGATTGAATTTTTGAATCATAAGCTAATAAAAAAGATCCCGAAGAATAATCTCCGGGATCTTTTTTATTGATTAATAGTAAGAATTAAGTTAAACTTACTCTTACGAATCCTGTAACTTTTAAATCAGCATTTACAGATTTTACATAATCAGCAACAGACTGACCTCCGTCTTTGATAAATGCCTGGTGTACTAAAGTATTCTCTTTGTAGAACTTTTGCATTTTTCCTTTTAGGATATTATCGATGATATTGGCAGGCTTACCTTCTTTAGTAAGAATGTCTCTTTCGATTTCTAATTCTTTATCGATAGTTTCCTGAGATACCTGAGTTTCGTCCAAAGCGATTGGGTTCATTGCAGCTACCTGCATAGAAACAGCTTTAGCAGCTTCTTCAGCACCATCTACTTTTGCAGAAAGAGCCGTGATAGAAGCGATTTTGTTTCCAGCGTGGATATAAGCTCCCAAGAATGGCCCTTCAATTCTTTCGAAAGCACCGATTTCAATTTTTTCACCAATAACACCTGTTTGCTCAACAAGCTTTTCAGCAACAGTGATTCCGTGGAAATCAGTAGCTAAAAGCTCTTCTTTAGAACCCGCAGTAATAGCCATTTCAGCTAATTCATAGGCAAGTTCTACGAAAGCTTCGTTTTTAGCAACGAAGTCAGTTTCACAATTTAAAGAGATAATAGCTCCTAAAGTATTGTCTTCATTTACTCTAGCGATAACTGCTCCTTCAGTAGATTCTCTGTCAGCTCTGTTGGCAGCAACTTTTTGTCCTTTTTTTCTAAGGATTTCTATCGCTTTTTCGAAGTCTCCTTCTGCTTCAACTAAAGCCTTTTTGCAGTCCATCATACCTGCACCTGTTGTGTTTCTCAATTTTGCTACGTCTGCAGCAGCTGGTGTATACATAATATCTGTTATTTTTTTATTAAAATTAAGATTGATTTCTTAGTTTATTTTTAAGCAGTGCAAAGATAATGATTTTAATGATAAACTAAAAAATGACTTTTTGCGTTATTAGCTTAAATTAATAATTTTTTAAAACTTTTGTTAATGAAAAGAATATTTCTTTTGCTGTTTCTTTGTTTATTCTCTCTTGGATTTTCTCAAAAAAAGAAAAAAGCTAAAACTAAGACAGTTACAGAGAAGGAAACCGTAATTATCTACACGGAAGAGGATGCTGAAAACACTAAAGAAGCCAGGGTAATTGCAGGTTTTTTAAAACAGAATCCCGGTCATGCTAAAAATGATCACTTTAAAAGAAAACTCATGGAAATCATTATGGCTGATAATTCTCCAGAAGCAAAGCCGTCTATAAAGCCGATGAGTAAGGATAAACTGGCTAAAATCACTCAGAATAACGAATTAAATACGTCTTCCAGCATATCTAAAACTGTAGTAGCAAATAAAGCTTCCGAAAGAAAGGTGAGCTATGCAGGAGTGAGTGCTAAAAAATCTGAGCCTAGTGAAGAATCGAAGAAGACAGCATCACTATTGACACATCTTTTCAGCAATGATGCAGGACTCAAGGAAGCATATGTAAATATTAAGAATAAATCCAACTGTAATTTGATTGTTAAAATAAGTGGAAAAAAGTATTATAATCTTAGCGTGCCAGCAAAAGGAGAAAACTTTATTCTGATTGATAAAGGGGAGTATGTCCTTACTACGATGGTTTGTGATGCGAAATATTCCTCATTGAAAAAGATTAATAAGGATATTGAGATTCAGCTTAATATGGCAGAATAGATATGAAAATAATAAGAAATAAAAAAAGGTAAGAAAAATTTTTCTTACCTTTTTTTTATCCTTTGAATTGCCCCATGGCAATGAATTTTTCCTGTCTTTGAGTTTCAAGTTCCTGTCCTGTAAACTTTGAAAAAGCTTTGATATTCTGCAATATTGAAGTCTTTAAGTTTAAGAAAGCAGCTTCCGGCTCATAATGAGCACCTCCAAGAGGCTCTTCAATGATTCCGTCAATAAACTTTTCTCTTAAAGCATCTTTAGGTGTAAGGTTTAGCGCGTTGGCAGCATCTTCCTTATGATCCCAGTTTCTCCACAGAATTGATGAACAGCTTTCCGGTGCAATTACAGTATACCATGTATTTTCTAACATATATACTTTATTTCCTACACCTATTCCTAGCGCTCCACCGCTGGCCCCTTCACCAATGATATAGGTAAATATAGGCGTTTTCAGCTGTACCATTTCGAAGATATTTCTGGCGATAGCTTCACCTTGTCCTCTTTCTTCAGCTTCCAGTCCGGGATAAGCTCCCGGTGTATCTACTAAAGTAATAATAGGAATGTGAAACTTCTCAGCCAGCTTCATCAGTCTTAATGCTTTTCTGTATCCTTCAGGATTTGGCATCCCAAATCTTCTGTGTTGTCTTTCTTTTGTTGTTCTCCCTTTTTGAGTTCCTATGATCATTACTTTCTGACCATCAAGAGTTGCCAGTCCGCCAATCATAGCGGGATCATCAGCAAAATTTCTGTCACCATGAAGCTCTAAAAAGCTTCCTTTGTCTACCATTCCTTTGATGTAATCCAAAGTATAAGGACGGTCGGGATGACGGGAAAGTTGTACTCTTTGCCAAGGGGTAAGATTACCATAGATCTCTTTTTTCTTTTCTATGATCTTATCCTCAATTTGGCTGCATGCTAATTTTACATCAACACCACTTTCTTCTCCTACCAATGAACACGTTTGGTATTGATCCATCAGTTCTTTTATAGGAAGTTCGAAACTTAAATATTCCATTCTTGAAGTAAATTAAATCTTTCAAATTTATGAAAAATAATGAAATTCTATTGAAAATTATTTATAGCATTATGTATTCTTACGATGCTTTCTTCTTTTCCCAGGATTTCCAGAATGTCTGGAACATCGGGTCCTTTAAGTTCTCCGACCAGCGATAATCTAAGCGGCATCATAACTTTTCCCATTCCAAGACCCTTGTTTTCTGCGAAATCATGGATTGTGTTTTTTAATATTTCAGCATTAAAATCTGTAGCTTCCAGCTGCGTTGCTAAATCTTTTAGAACAGCTGAAGTTTCATCATTCCATGCTTTTTTAGATGCTTTTTCATCATAAGAAACAGGTGCTTCGAAGAAAAATTTTCCATTTTCATAAATATCTTTAGGAAAAGTAGCTCTTTCCTTCATCAGATGAATAATCTTCAATAATTTTTCATCAGTGATATTTAACTTGAGATCCGAGCTTTTAAGAAGATCTGCCAGTTCTTCATCAGATTTCATCTGAATATACTGGTGATTAAACCATTCTGCTTTTTCTTTACTGAATCTTGCTCCGGCTTTATGTACTTTATGGAGATCAAATTCTTTTGCCATTTCTTCTAATGATAAGATTTCTTTATCATCAGCAGGTGACCAGCCTAATAAAGCCACCATATTGATAAAAGCATCCGGCAAATAACCATTTTCTCTGTATCCCTGAGAAATGTTTCCTGTTTCCGGATCTTTAAAATCTAATGGAAATACAGGGAAGCCGAATTTATCCCCATCTCTTTTGCTTAATTTTCCTTTTCCTTCCGGTTTTAAAATTAAAGAAAGGTGAGCGAATTGAGGAGCTTCCCAACCCATCGCCTCATATAATAAAGTATGCAGTCCTAAAGAAGGCAGCCATTCTTCACCCCGAATTACATGAGTGATTTCCATTTCATGGTCATCTACAATATTGGCAAAATGATAGGTTGGCATACCGTCATTTTTTACCAGTACTTTATCATCTAAAGTATTGGTATTGACGGAAAATTTTCCACGAATAATATCTTCAAGATTCAGAGTCCTGTCTACCGGCATTTTGAATCTTACTACATACGGTACTTTTTCAGACAATAACTTCTGAACTTCCTCTTCAGAAAGAGAAAGACTGTTTTTCAGCTGGTTTCTGGTTTGGTTGTCATAAGAGAAAACGTCACCTCTTGCTTCAAATTCAGTACGGATGGCATCCAGTTCTTCCGGCGTATCAAAGGCCAGATAGGCATAATCTGTTTTTAGAATTTGCTCAGTATATTGATCATAAATATCCCTCCTTTCCGATTGTCTGTAAGGGGCAAATTTCCCTCCCTTTTTTGGGCTTTCATCCGGTATGATCCCGCACCATTCCAAAGCTTCTTCTATATATTCTTCAGCACCTTCCACATATCTTGCGGTATCGGTATCTTCAATTCTTAATACAAAATCACCTCCCTGGTTTTTTGCAAAGAGATAATCATATAATGCAGTTCTTACGCCTCCCAAATGTAAAGGCCCTGTGGGGCTTGGAGCAAAACGTACTCTTACTTTCGACATTTATAAAAAATTTATTGCAAATTTACTTATAATTTATTTTTTTACTGAGGTTTTATTATTTGTTTTTTAGTCTTTATTTCTATTTTTGTATAAAGTAATTAAAAACTATAAATCTATCAAAATATGTTAGAAATAGGTGAAAGACCTTGGGGTAGATACTTCGTATTAGCGGATGAACCTCATTACAAATTAAAGAGACTTGAAGTAGATCCTGGGGGGAAATTATCCTACCAGTATCATCATAAAAGACAGGAACAGTGGACGATTATTGAAGGAGATGCTACTATTGTTCTGGATGATAAAGAAATTAAACTGGGATATGGTGAAAGTATTTTTATTCCTTTAGGAGCTAGGCACCGCATGATGAATCTATCAGACAAACCGGTTGTTTTTATTGAGGTTCAGACAGGAACTTATTTTGGAGAAGATGATATTGTGAGGATTGAGGATGAATATGACAGAAAATAATTAAAAAAAGGCAAAACAATTTGTTTTGCCTTTTTTGTTAATCTCTCCAAATGTATTATATTTACGAATAGTCGCCCTGATATGATAGACATTAAAAAATGTAGGGAGAGTGAAAGTTTCAATATTAATAATGATGAGGAAATAGCTTAAAGATGCTTTAAAATGAATGATATCTCTCTTTTGATAGGATTAAAGAATAATCTTGAATATTCTAAAAGCTGTTACGAGGCAATAAGAAAAAATTATCCGGATACGGAAATCGTTTTGGTGAGCTATGGGAGTTCTGATGGGACAAACGCATGGCTTGAGTCATTGAATGATGATAATGTTGTTTTCTTCTATGATTCCATAGGTAAAACCCTTTCAGATACGTATAATAAAGCGGTGGAAATTGCTACTAAAAATTATGTGTGTTTCTTGCATAATGATATGGTAATTGGTAAAAACTTTCTGTCCGAACTGGAAAAAGTGCTTCCTGAAAATAATTTAGTGTATTACAAAGTAATAGAGCCTCCTATTTTTACCTCTGATAAGAGACTTTGGAAAGAAATACAGGATTTTGGCAGCGATTTTGAAACATTCAGATTTGACGATTTTTTTGAATTTGAAAAAAAACAAACCCGATTAGATGGAGAATATACAAATGATGTTAGTTTCTTTCTTGCAGCAAAAAAAGAGATTTTAACCAGAATAAATGGACTGGACCCTCTTTTTAATCCTATGTTCTGTGAAGATGATGATCTTATATTGAGACTGAGGATGGCTGGAGAAAAAACATTTGTTTGTCCCAATGCTGTAGTCTATCATTTTGTGAGTAAAACGTCAAGATTCTCTGAAGAATATCAGAACAAAACTCAAAAAATAGAAGAGAATTCCTTAAGAAACTTTACTAGAAAATGGGGATTTAATAATCAGTCCAAAGTAAAGAAAAAGCTCAAATACGGATTAATACTGGAAAATTCAGATGATAAAGCAGTGAAGGCTTTAGAAATCTATGTAGACCATATCTATGCTGACTATAATCCTGAGACCTATCTTCATAATGAACAGCCTAATACTTTAATTGATCTGAAAGAAAAGTTTAGATCAAGACATGGCGAATTTCAGGATGATATTATACTAAAGTTTGATGCTAAAAAACTATCGGATAAGAATTTAAGCGTTTTTAGAAATCTTGCTGATATTATAGAAGAAAAGAAACATATAAAGAAAAACTTTTTTCAGAATCTTTTTAATAAGTCTAATGAGCTGAAAATTAATAATCTGAAAATTGAAATCCTGAAGGACAGATCCTACGAATCCCAATTAATACAAAGAAAATAATGCTGAATTTTTTAAGACCTGTTACCGTTACTTATGGCATTACAGTATGTAATGAGTATAAAGAGCTGAAAATTCTTCTGGATGTTTTGATCCCTTTAATTGATAAAAATGATGAGATTCTTGTGTTAAGGGATGTTACCAATCCTGATCAGCAGGTAGGGGATTTGTTGAGAAGCTATCAGCCAAATATTAGAGTTATAGAAGCGAAACTTAATGGAGATTTTGCTACATTTAAAAATAATCTCATTAATCATTCCAAGTCAAGATACCTGTTCCAGATTGATGCAGATGAATATCCGGATGAATACCTAATCAAAAATCTCAAGCCTTATTTGAGAAAAGAGAAAAGTGTAGAATGCTTTTTTGTTCCGAGAATTAATATTGTTGAGGGTATTACAGAGGAATATATTCAGGAAATGAACTGGAATATTGATGAAAAAGGATATATTAATTTTCCCGATTATCAGGCAAGAATTATCAAGAATAATAAAAAAATATTCTGGAAAAATAAAGTGCACGAAGTTTTATACGGAAATAAAAACTTTACTGAAATACCGAAAGACTATAAAATGAGCCTAATTCATATAAAGAATTTTGAAAAACAGAAGAAACAGAATGAATTTTATGATACACTGGGCTAATCTTCCCAGAAGTATTTTCTGTTTTTTCCTGTTAATTTGTTTTGGAAGTTTTTGAACTTAATTTTCCACTGAACGGGTTTTAAACTTCTTATTTTAGCTAATTTTTCCTCTAAAAGTTTAATTTCAAATTGTAAGAGCGACTCTTCATTGGATGTGTTCTGAGATAGATTGGGAATAATTTCTTTATTAATAAGCTCAAGCCGATACTTTATTTTTTCTCCCATAATTTTTGGAGAGAGAAACTTCTTAATATCATTCTGTCCTTTTTGAGCGATATCGGAAGCTAAGTTTTTATTAGAATAGACAAGTTTCATTTGTTGGGAAGCATGGTCGATATCTGCGTCTGCCCATACATCCTTTTCTGTACTGAAGTAGTATTGATTTCCTGTTTTAATCAGATCATATTTTACAAGGAAAGAATTATTGATATTCATGAACTCAGTATTGGCAGAATAAGCGGTAGCAATAACAGGTTTGCCAAGGTACATCGCTTCGGCCATAGTTAATCCGAATCCTTCCGAGCGGTGAAGGGAAACAAAACAATTGCAGCAGTTCATAAGACTGTATAATCTGTCCCGATCCAATATTTCTTCAATAATAATAATACTTTTATTATCTCCCACTCTTTCCATAAGGGATTTTTTTTCTTCCGGAAATTCCTTGGCAATTGAAGTTTTGATGACAAGCAGTACTTCAGGATTATTCTTTCCAAAAGCCATTTCATAAGCATCAATGGTTGCCAGTGGGTTTTTCCGGCTTATGGAACTGTAATAATCGAACATGGTCATGAAGATAAATCGATCTTCCGGAAGATTAAACTCGCTTCTTGTGTAGGAAGGAGCCTCCAACTCTATGGAATGCATCATCTTAATGACAGGAACCGGTGATACTTTTGAAATGGCTTCCGTACAGAAATTACTTGGAACCCATATCTCATTAAACAGGCTAAAGAATACTTTTGATTCTTCGGGGAAATTCTCCAGTTCCCATGCCCAAAATGCAATATTGTATTTATTTTGAAAATAAGATTTATCAGTTTCCTGCATTACCGCATGTAAACGATCAATATTGATCTGTACAAGGTTGATATTGTATGGATTATCTTTAGAAACTGTCAGGGCATTCTGTGTTTCATCCTTTACATGTTTTGAAATAGTAATATTAAAATCATTAATCACATAGGGAATATCTGTTGTTTTTATAGCCCTTATATTTGAGCGTACACCTTCACCCAGCCCAAATTGTTTATTGATATATCCGGAAATATTAACTCCAAAATTAGTGTTATGCCCCATAAATGATTTTAAAAATATAATAACTTGAATATTTGATATGCTATTGGCCGTGTTTGCTTAAGATGGGTCTTTAAATAGACTTCATAATCTTCAATCGATTGCAGCATTTCTGCAAAGGTATGATTGTTATGGTAGTTTTTTATAGAAAGGATCTTATTTTTTTCCTTTTTTAAAATAGAAAACCTCCTTTTTAATAGTCTTAAAGAATCATCCGGATTGTAAGGGTTAAATCTTTGTATTAATCTGGACTTTTCATTTTTTTTATTGTCAAAAAAGACACCTCCTATCTGTTGTAGATCATGAATGCGATAGGATCCGGTTTTTTCATCAAGGAAATAAAATCTGTTTTTAAGAGATGAGACCAATGCAATCCATTCATCATGGTGATAGTGTTGATCGGGAAAAGGAATAATTTCGTTTATTATGGATTTTCTGAAGGCCATATTGGCACCCGTAGCAGTATTCCCGATAAGATTGAAAATTTCAAAATATTTGTATTGTATGTTCCTTGCTTTAAAAAAAGAGAAAATATCCCATATGGTATTTTTGTTAATTCTATTTTCGTTCTCGTCAATGATATAAGCAGATGATGCTATTACATCTATTTCAGTAGATTTTTGGAAGATTTTAAAAAAACTTTCCACTTTGGAAGGAAGCCAAAGATCATCTTGGTCGGAGAGAAAAATAATATCATTGGTACAAAGAGAAATGGCCTTTTCAAAATTTTTGACACTTTTTAAAGTATCATCATTAATATATACTTTAAAAAGGTGAGGGAATTGTATCTGATATTCTGAAAGTATTTTCTGGGTTCCATCTGTAGAAGAATCATCACATATGATAATTTCATCAATAGGAATGGTTTGCGAGAGAATGGAGTCCAGCTGCTTTTTTAAAAAGCGTTCCCCATTAAAAGTGCACATTGCTACAGAAGTTTTCATCATTGCTTAGATATCAAATACTTTCTTTACCCAATTATCCACTGTGTATTTATAGTAAATATCTTCAGGGATTTTCTCATATGGCTTTTCAAAAAATGATTTATCCAGATCACCACATGAATGATCTAAAACCAGAATATTATTCGGATTATAAAAATCATAGGTTTTGATACTTTCATTATCCGTTACAATTTTCTTTTCCAGAGCCATTGCTTCGAAGGCTCTGAAACTTAATCCGTATTGTCCTTCTCTTCTCAGATCCAGTAGAGCTTTTGCCCCCTTGTAATGATCAGGTAATTCCTCATGGCTTACTTTCTTCATACGAAAGACAAGAAATAAATTTTCAGGTAGATTGATAAAAACATTTTTTAACTTATGTTTCCATGTTTTTTTTCCAATGATCATGATCTGGAATTTTAAATCCAGACTCATTAATTTTTTTACCAACATTCTTATAAATGAGAGTCTTTTATTATCATATGAAGTGATATAGAAGAGATCCATTTTAGGAGTTTGAAGAGCAGCCGGAGTGTAGGGTAGGTAAATATAGTTGGTGAGTTTTCCAAAACCATGTTTTTCTACATCTACTTTATCAAAAGAGAAGATCTTGTCAAAAATATGCAGCTTATCCTCCACAGGGACTCTTTCAAGACTGTCATAGAGGTAAGTGATAAGTCTGTCGGTATACTTTTTTATATTTTCTAACGTAGACAGATCAAAAGTATCCGGATTCAGCACAAGGATCTGATCCTGATAACCCAGCTTTTGCAGAGAGTCCAACACATATTTTTGTCTTTTTTCTTTTTTGAGATTTTTTTTAAGAAAAGTTTTACTTAGAGCATTAACAGCTCTTTCATTGAAATTAGAATGAGAGATTTTGCTGATCCGTATGTGATGGGCATCAATACCTTTACGACATAATGCTTCAACAATATGCTTATCGTAATCCCAAAAATCATAACTAATTACACAGATTTTCATTTATTGTTTTCTCTCTCTTTTTAAAGATTCATAGGTCTCAAATACACTAAGGGATTGTAAATAGCAAAGTTGATACCCTTCTTTACCGTCTAAAATACCTAATCTGAGAATATAGGCTTTGAAAAATCTGAAGATAGTTTTGAGATATTGTGTTAAAATGCTAAAACTCTTGCCTTTATAAGCAAGCTCCTGACCTTTCAATATTCCGTAATGAATCATTTTTTTCTTATAAGATTCATAATCTGAAACGGAGAAATGCAGCAGTTTATTTTTTAAGACCCCAATACTACCATTTACATATAATGTTTCGTGAACTTTTTTCTCAGTAACATATCTTGCTTTTGATTTCCTGAAAAGTCTGAAATTCTTATCGGATTGTGTACCGGAAAAATGAATTGGTTTACCCGCAAAAAAGAATTTTCTGTAAAAATAATAGGCGTCCTTTTTATCCGGATTGCCAAGCTCAGAAATAATCTCACTCCGAAGCTGAGGAGTAATCCTTTCATCTCCATCTAGAAATAAAACCCAGTCATTTTGGGCATTATCCAGAGCCAGATTCCTCTGCTGTGTGAAATCTTCGAATTTATTTTGGATAATTCTTACGTTGGGATGCATTTGAGCTATTTTCAAGGTGTCATCTGTACTGTATGAGTCTACGATGATAATTTCATTACAAAAATCAAAGCACCGGATAACTTCCTGTATGTTTTTTTCTTCATTATATGTTATGATAAGTCCACTTATATTCATCACAACTGATCTAAATTTGGAGGATTTAAATTATTAAATAATTTTTTAGAATAATTTTAATTTTCCAAAGATAAGTTTTAATTTGAATTTTATAAGTGTATCAGTGCCTTTTATGTCTATTCTTTGTAGTTCATAAGAGTTTTTTGTTGGAAAATAGTTAATTTTATTTCCGATTCTTACAGCAAATAGTATTCCGCTGTTTTTTAGATTTAAAAAAAGTTTTTCTTTTTCTGTTTTCTTTTTAGGGTATTTTCCATAGGGATAGGCCAATACTTTAGAAAATTCTATTTGATGATCCTTTAAAATTTTCATATTTTCCTGTAGATCAGCTTTTATAAAATTTGTTGTAGAATCTCTGAAGCTTTTATGGGAATGGCTGTGTAAAGCGATCTCAAAACATCTTTTATCCAGACTCCTGATTTCTTCGAAGCTCATCATTTCATAATCTTTATATCCTTCCTGAATAAATTTTGTGGGAATGAATATGGTGGCCTTTAGGTTGAATTTTTCCAAAAGGTAAGGCAGATAATCATAATTATTCTTGTATCCATCATCAAAAGTTATGATAATACTGTTGTTATGGCGAGTGTCAATATCCCTGAAAAATTTGGGATGGTATTTCCTTCGCCTCAGATATTCAAACTGTTTTTCAAGATTTTCCAGGCTTACAGTAAGATCGTCATCACTTTTTATATCGATTTGATGATACATTAAAATAGTAAGTCTGTTTTTAGGAAACAGATAAAGATAGAGACGAAAATAAATGACAATAAAAACGATCACCACAAATGTAATGGAAAAAGAGGTTATCATATTTTACCGTATTTTTTTTCAATCTCGATCAATCTTATCTTTTCATAGAGCTTGATATACTTCAGAAAGGTATAGTATGCCATAGTTTTTGCAATATAAAACCCGGGAAAGCCATCTAGGAATCCCCGTTTAAAAAAGAAAACTTTAATAAATTCAAAAGCCGGGCTCACAATAATTTTAAAGCGGTTGATCTTCTTACCTCTATCAAACATTTTCTCAGCCATCATATCAGAATATTTATTGATTTTGATAATATGGTGATGAATGCTTTTATAGGTGTAATGGTCAAGTTTGCCTTTTAAAATATCTGCTTTTTCATCAGTAATAAGATATTCATGTACTTTATCATCAGAATACCGGGCAGTGCCTCTCCTGAATAACCTTTCACGGCAAACATTGCCCCAGCCTCCATACTTGATAAGATGGATGCCGAGGTGGTTGTTAAATTGAGCTTTATATACATTGAACTCAGGTGTTTCCGATGAAATAACCTTATGGATGGAATTTTGCAATTCCCTATCTGGTATTTCATCTGCGTCTAAAAATAGAACCCAATCCTGAGTACAAAGACTTAATGCATAATTTTTCTGTTCACCATACCCTTTAAATTTCTTTTCAAAAAATTTCACTTGTGGGTATTGAGTACATATTTCTTTTGTTCTGTCTGTTGAAAAGCTGTCAACAATTATAATTTCATCAACTGTGTTTTTAAGTTCGTCTAAAATTCTTACAATATTCTCTTCTTCATTGTAAGTAATGACGACGAGGGAAAGTGTCATTTGTGTTTAAAATTCCAAAATAGTTTTTTCTATAATTTGTGTACAATCTAATAATTGTTCTTCAGTAATTACTAACGGTGGAGCCAGTCTGATAATATTACCATGTGTAGGCTTTGCCAGTAATCCGTTTTCCTTCAGTTTTAAGCAAAGATTCCAAGCTGTAGAGCTTTCAGGAGTATCATTGATTAAAATAGCATTCAATAAACCTTTTCCTCTCACTTTCGTAATGAGGTCAGTTTTCTCTATAATTTTTTCTATTTCAGCTCTGAAGATTTTGCCAAGTTCTTCAGCTCTTTCCGAGAGTTTTTCTTCAGCCACAACATCTAAAGCAGCAACAGCCACTGCACAGGCTAAAGGGTTTCCACCAAATGTAGAGCCATGCTGTCCCGGTTTAATAACATTCATAATAACATTGTCAGCCAGCACTGCAGAAACAGGATACATTCCTCCTGATAATGCTTTCCCTAAAATTAAAATGTCAGGTTGTACATTTTCATGATAACAGGCAATTAATTTTCCGGTTCTGGCAATTCCGGTTTGTACCTCATCAGCAATGAATAGAACGTTATGTTTTTTACATAATTCAGATGATTTTTTTAAGAATCCTTCATCTGGAACATATACACCTGCTTCTCCCTGGATAGGTTCCACTAAAAATGCAGCAATATTCTGAGCTTCTCTTTCCAGTACTTCTTCCAGAGTATTGAGATCATTGTAAGGTATTTTAATGAATCCCGGTGTAAACGGACCATAATTGTTATTAGCATCAGGGTCATTGGAAAAAGACACAATAGTAGTGGTTCTTCCGTGGAAATTATTTTCACAAACAATAATCTTAGCCGCATTTTCACTGATTCCTTTTACTTCATAGCTCCATTTTCTTGCCAGTTTTACAGCTGTTTCTACAGCTTCTGCCCCGGAGTTCATAGGTAATACCTTGTCAAATTTGAAAAGGGAAGTTATTTTTTGTTCATACTCTCCCAGATTAGAATTGTAAAAAGCTCTTGAGGTTAAAGCTAATTTCTGAGCCTGCTGAGTAAGCGCTTCAACAATCTTAGGGTGGGAGTGTCCCTGATTAACAGCAGAATAAGCTGAAAGGAAGTCATAATACCTTTTTCCTTCCACATCCCAAACAAATACACCTTCTCCACGATCCAAAACTACAGGAAGCGGATGATAGTTATGAGCACCATGTTTCTCTTCAAGATCAATATAATATTGAGCATTTTTTGTTGTTTCTGCTGTTGACATATATTTTATTTTTTGCAAAGTTAATAATTTCATATGATAAGGTCTTAAAATGGAAATACCTCAGAAAACCAATTGATTTCTGAGGCATTTTTTTAATTTTAATTATTTAAATGATAAATTATTAAAACATATTATTTTATTTCAAATGAAACTTCTTTTACTTCTTCTGAATTTCCACCAATCATTATTTTGAATGTTCCGGGCTCTACTATAAATTTTCCTGAATGGTCATAAAACCCTAATTCTTTGTCTGTTATATTAAACTGAACGGTTTTTGATTCTCCCGGCTTTAAAGCAACCAGTTCGAAACCTTTTAATTCTTTAACAGGCCTTGCCACTGAAGCGAATTCATCATGAATATAAAGCTGTGCTACCTCTTTTCCTTCGTATTGACCAGTATTTTTGATGGTAATACTTACCGGAACCGTTTCTCCCTTTTTAAATTCCTTTTTACTGATTTTAGGCTCAGAGTACTCAAATGTGGTATAGCTTAAACCATATCCAAAAGGATAAAGTGGGGTTTTCTCCGAATCCGAATAATGAGTCCAGAATACATTCTTATCTTTATCAAAAGGTCTTCCCGTGTTCATGTGATTATAATAGATAGGAATCTGACCTACGTTTCTTGGAAAGGTCATCGGGAGTTTTCCGCTTGGATTGTAATCTCCATACAATACCTGAGCAACTGCATTTCCAGCTTGAGTTCCAAGTTGCCATGCCTCTACAATTGCGGGGATGTTTTCACTGGCCCAGTTGATCGTTAATGGTCTTCCGTTATTAAGCACCAAAACGATATTGGGATTGATTTTATAAATCTCTTTCATAAATTCTTCCTGTAATCCCGGGAGATCCAGATTGGTTCTGCTTCTTGCTTCTCCTGAACTGAAACCATGTTCTCCCAAAACCATTACAACAACGTCTGCGCTTTTAGCTGCTTTCTTTGCTTCTTCAAATCCGGTTCTGTCTGTTGTGTTATACTGTACTTCTGTTAAGAAAGTCGGCTCTTCTGTAGTGGTGTTGATTCCTTTTACATATGTGAAATCATTGCCTTTATATTGTTTCATACCTTCAAGAACGGAAATGGCGGTATTATTATCAGAGGCAATTCTCCAGCTGCCTAAGGGTGAATTTTTACTTTCAGCCAAAGAACCTAATAATAAAATTTTCTGTCCTGATTTTTTTAAAGGGAGGAGTTTTTTTTCATTTTTTAGAAGAACAATTGATTTTTTCGCCATATCAAGGACTGCATCCTGATTTGCTTTGCTTCCTATTATTTCTTTTTCTCTTTTCTCATCGAGGAAACGGTATGGATTATCAAATAAACCTAGCTCGAATTTAACTCTTAAGATTCTGCGGCATGCATCATTGATGTATGATTCATCTACTTTTCCCTGTTTTACAAGGTCTGCCAGATAAGGAACGTAAATTCCGCTTTCCATATCCATATCTGTACCGGCTTCTACAGCAGCTTTAGCAGCTGCATTTTCATCTTTTGAATACCCCCACGGAATCATTTCCCGGATAGAAGCCCAGTCGGAGATGACAAATCCTGAAAACGCCCATTTTTGCTTTAAGATATCTCTTAATAAATGTTGGTCAGCAGTTGCAGGAACTCCATTAATTGTATTGAATGAGTTCATGACACTTCTTATCCCTGCATCTACAGCATCTTTGAAAGGGGGAAGTACCTGGTTGTATAGAGTATTGCTCCCTATTTCTGCAGAATTGTATTCCAGTCCTGATTCTATAAAACCATAAGCAGCAAAATGTTTAGCGGTAGCTGCAATTCTTAACGGAGAGCTGAAAGAATTGTCTCCCTGAAAACCTTTTACCCGTGCTGCAGCAATTTTTCCTCCTAAAAATGGATCTTCGCCAGCTCCTTCCATTACACGTCCCCATCTTGCATCTCTTGAAATATCCATCATAGGCCCGAATGTCCAGTTGATACCGGATGCCGCAGCTTCTGAAGCAGCTACTTCGGCAGATTTTTCAATAGCTTTCAAATCCCAGCTGGCTGCTTCTGCTAGAGGGATTGGGCTTAAAGTTTTATATCCGTGGATTACATCAAAGCCTATAATTAAGGGAATTCCTAATCGGGTTTGTTCCACGGCCATTTTCTGTACAGCCCTCACTTCTTTCACTCCACGTACGGTAAGCATTGATCCCACCAGCCCTTTTTTAATATTTTCATATTTCTGTTCTGCTGTTCCGCCAACAGGTGCAGGTCCGGTAACGTCCCAGAAGCCGTTGTACTGGTTCATCTGGCCGACTTTCTCCTCTAGTGTCATTTTGGACATAAGAGCATCGATATTCTTTTCGATTTCCGGATTGAGCTTTTGCTGGGCATTCACGTGGGTTACGGTAAAGATATTCATGGCTGATATAAAAAGTATACGTTTGAAATTCATTATGGATTACTTTAAATTATATTTATTGTCTCAAATTAAGATAATATAAAATTAAGATTTATTTTTCATTCTCAGTGGTAAAACTTGAAGCAGGAAGATCAGCCCGGTTAAACAGATCGGGAATAGCAGTGTTTCTCCATGCATATCTTACTAGAGCAGGGTGTCGCACAGTTTTAGATTCAAGGATGATATCAGTTCCTTTAATAGTCGCTTTTGCCTTGGAAAACTTACCATCTGTACCGGCTATTTCAAATAATTGAGATTCTTTGTTCTTAAAATGCAGTCCTTCCGCATAATCAAAATGAAGAATTGTTTTATTTCCTTTGAAGTCTACAGACTTGAATCTTGGGCTTTCTACCAGATTATTATGAGAGTGATAAATATTTTTTAAGATTAAATTGGCCATCCTGATACCGACCGGTTTTTTATTTTTGGGATGGATGTCGTCCACTACATCAAGATCGGATGTGATGACCAATCCGGAATTGGGTACTTCTTCCGAAACAATTCTCTGGACATTTTTAATTCTCACTGTAGTATCACCCCATCCTGTGTAGGGAGCAATCTGGATGAGGTAAAACGGAAAATTATAGCCTCTGTCGTTTCTCCATGCGGAGATCATAGAAGAAAGCAGGACAGAATATCCATCAGGATTACCCGTATTGGTTTCTCCCTGATACCACAGAACACCTTTTATTTTAAATGAATTGATCGGGTAGATCATGGCATTATATGCACCGGAAAGTTGGGATGGATAATAATCCGAAGCAGAAAGATTTTTATAATTTTCAAAGAGTTGAGGTTTTTCTTTAAATACATATCCCGGAGTCCATAATTCTGCGGGAGATCCACCCCAGGCAGCAGAGATGATCCCAACCGGAACATCATTAAGTTCCTGCTGAAGCTTTTCTGCGAAGAAATATCCGATAGCACTGAAGTTCTTCATGGTTTCCGGAGTACATGTTTGCCATTCACCAAAAAGATTATTCTGAAGGAATACAGAGGATAATTTAGGAACGGAAAAGAAGCGGATATTCGGATGATGGGCTTTTGCAACTTCTGCATCTCCATCTTTAATACCCCAAGCGGCACTCATTTCCATATTGGATTGACCGGATACCAGCCATACCTCACCTGACATCACATTTTTTAAACTTACTTCATTATAGCCTTTTAAACTAATGGTATAAGGCCCGCCGGCTTTTCCCACAGGAATAATAATTTTGAATATGGCATCATTTCCGGTAACTACTTTGTATTCTTTATCCAGAAAATCAGCTTTTAGAGTAATTTCTTCTTTGGGTATTGCATTTCCCCAGATCACAACTTCGGAATTACGCTGCAAAACCATATTATCGGTGAAAATAGCAGGTAAATTGATATTGGCCCACATCAAGGATCCTATAAGCAGACTTAAAAAAGTGTAGATTTTCATGGTTGGATGTTCAATAGTTTTTTAAAGAAAGGATATAATTCATCAGCCATTTTCTGATCATCTTTGATACTTGGATGATGGCCACAGCCTGTAGGTTTTATTTCCTTGAATTCGAAGATCTCTATGGGAGCGTGCTTCCTGTCATTTTTAAAAGCGTCTTTTACAGCTTGCAGGTACTCTACGAATTGGGTATTCTTCTCACCTGATACCATAGGACTGTTCAGCAGGACAATTCTTGTATTCGGATATTTCCTGTAGACGTTCTGAATAAATTTAATGTAATTCTCCACGAATTTTACCTTATTAAAAGGGAGCCGTTTCTTTTTACCGTCGCCATCGGACAGGTCGTTGGTTCCAAGACAGATGCTTACCAAGTCAGGCTGATACTCATCTCCGAATTTTTCCGGTTGGGAAGTTCTTAAATACAAATAATCATACACATCAGGAAGAATGGTCTCTTCTTGCCTTTCCGAGTTCCAGTTTCTGTACATCCCATAGCCTGACACCGAGCTCAGAAGAAAATCCGTACCCAGCATTCTGGAAAGAACAGGGCCATAGGCAAAATAAGCATTGTGCTGATCAAACCATTGTCCCTGGCCACAAGGAAGCCCGGATTCATCATTTCCAAAACCACAGGTAATGGAGTCTCCTATGAATTCTATTTTTTTAGAGGAAGCTAATTGGGATGGAGAAGCATTAATTCCGCTTCCGTCAAATTCCACTTCACCCATTCCGGCTTCGGTAGCTTTATATAATTTCAGGATATGAATGGTTTTGGATGGATCAGTTACCTGATAGGTGAATTTCTTGAATTCGTTATTATCTACTTTAAAGCGTCCGAGATATTTCCCGTCCAATTCAATGGAAACATAATTATAATACCCTTGGTAAGGAATGTTTTTAAGATTAAAGCTTACGGAGCTTCCTTTGAACTGAAATTCTACAGAAGAGCCGGGACCTATCAGTTTTCCTCTGTTAAAGAAAGACTGCAATACTCTTCCGTTCCAGAAAAACTTCTGAAGATAATTTCCCTGCTGATCAAACTGACGAAGATATTCACGGGTTTTAATTCCCGATTCATTCAGATCAGGCAGTTTCCACTCTCCTTCTGAAGAAGCCGTTTTCAAAAGCATGGAACAGGTTTCTTTTTTGTCGGAAACCGACCATGTGATCCAGCTCAGCTGATGTTTGTTCATCCATTCGAAATATCGGAACCATTCTTCATCATCGAACTTTCCATCACCGGTAGCTTCCATTCCTGCCGATTCTGAAATGAAAACAGGAATTCCTGCATGAATTGCAGCGTCCACTCGTTCTCTTAATTCGCTTTTATGGGTGGCCGCATAAAAATGCATGGTGTACATGATATTTTTTACTCCCTTTATCGGATCTTTCTGAACAAGATCAATTCTTTGGTCCCATTCAGGATTGCCTACCAAAATGATATTGTCGGGATCGTTTTTTCTGATCACCCGAATGATTTCTTCTGAATATTTTTTTATCTCTTCCCAGGACTGCTTTTCCGGCTCATTGAATATCTCATAAATGACATTCGGAGACTTCCCGTATTTACGGGACATGGTATCAAAAAAATCTTTGGCTTCCTTCGTTCGGATATTGTGGCTGTGCCAGTCGATGATAACGTAAATACCTTCTTTTATGGCGGCATTCACTACCGTTTCTACACTTTTAATATTCTCCTGAGGCTTTTGAAGATAGGCGCCATCCGGCTCAACACCCATAGCAGCTCTTACCACATTGACATTCCAGTCATTTTTCAGCCATTTTACTGCCCCGGCTGTATAAAATCTGGAATGCCAGTTGCTCCATCCAAAACTGGTTCCGATTAAGCGAACAGGTTTTCCTTTCTGGTCTGAAAGCTGAGTTCCTATCACCTGAAGGTTTCCTATTTCTTTTACCGGATTTTGAGCATTGACAAACGATAACAGGCAGAAAAGGAAGATGAATATAAGTCTTGAAATTTTCATGGTAAGTCTCTTTAAATTTAAAATAAAAGTATAACTAAGTTTTTAATATTATTTATACAATTTCAACTTTGAAGCTTCTTTCTGAAATAATGTTTTTTTATCCTGATAGAATTTAATAAAGTCCTTCTCCGAAGAATGTCCTCTAAAAGGAAGGTAATATTCTACTTCATTATTTTCCGGTTTAAAGCCTGCATTTCTCCAGAATAAAACATAGGAGAATTTATGTTTGTTCAATACAGGTAATAATATATTAGAGAACCATTGTCTGTCAGGAATCTGGTTATATCCGATTTCGCCGATAGCAGATATTTTTGAATGTTGTCTGGCAGCTGTATTCATCACTGAAATCCAGGAATCCAGTTGAGATGCAAATTTTTTACCGTTTTCTACAGGTCCTCTTTGGTAGGCATCAAAAGAAACCATATCTACGTATTCATCACCGGGATATCTTGACAGTAAGCCTTCGGAAGTAGAAAATTCGGTGCTGGTATTATAGCTGAGTATGAGATGGTGAAGTCCTTTTTTTATTCTGAGATAGTCTGCTGAAAATCTGAACAGTTCTTTATATTCTTCATTGGAAGCAGATTTTGCTCCCCACCAGAACCAGCTTCCGGTATGTTCATGGAAAGGTCTCCAGATGACCGGAATATCTTCTCCGTTTTTACCTTTAAGGTCCGAAAGAAAAACGGCTACTTTATCTAAGTATCCAATGAAAGTTTCATGATCTTTACCTCCGGGGAGTATACTTTTGATGGATGTATTGGAAGAATCCCATGCGTTTTTTCCGGTGATAGGGTTGTTAGTATGCCAGCTTATGGTGATAATGCCTCCACGTTCATATCCTTCTCTGATATATTGTTTCATTTTCTCAAAAGGAACCCCGTCCAGATTGACTTCTTTTCCTAGTTCCAGATCACCCAGTTCCCAGCCATACACGGCTGGATAATCTCCTACGATATCTTTTACATCACTTCTTCCTTCCTGGTATTTCCAGTATACTCCATAAGCCGGATCATCCTGATGCCCTATGAAATATCCTTTTTGCTGAGCTTTGGAAAGATTATCATAAAGCTTGACTGTTTCCGGTGTTGCCTTTTCATCCGACAATTTGAATTGGGCATGAAATGCAGCCGCAAAGAATAATGAAGTTGCAGTTAAAAGATTTTTGTAATAAGATAGATTGATCATTACTGGATTTTAGGTTCAACTGATTATTGGGTTTTTACTAATCTTAACAGAAGAATATCTTTTGAAGGAATTGTTGCTGTTAAAGGCTTTGATGTAGTTCCTAAGTTTTTACCGGTCCATAAATCTACCATTTTGTAATTCTGATTGTTGGTGTCAAATTTCTTTTTGGAAACTTCATCGTCTGTAAAAGTATGGGCTTTCCAATCAAAACTAAAATCCTTGGGTGTCTTATCCCTGTTTAAGAATGCAACAGCCCAGTCACCATTTTCCAATGGTTTGAAAAAGATTTCAAATTCTCCTTCATCTTTATATTTGAGAGCCTGTACTCCGAGCTTATCCTGGTTGATGGCAATAACATTTTTATTCGTTAAAACCTTTTTGGTTTCTTCGTCCATATTTTTCAAGTCATTTCCTGCGATGAGAGGAGCGGCAAGCATAGCCCACATGGAGAAATGCGCTCTGTCTTCATTAGGTGCTAAAGCTCCGTTTCCTACCTCAAGCATGTCCGGATCATTCCAGTGTCCGGGGCCTGCATATTTTCTTAAACCTTCCTGCATGTCCAGAATTTGCATGGTTCCAAAAGCTTTCCAGGTTCCGTGATCCTTAACACAGTCAAAACAATTATAAATATCTCCTGTTGTTCTCCACAGATGTCCTACGCTTTCTCCCCATTCCCAAGGCTGGTTGTCTCCCCATTCACAGATACTTAGGATGATGGGACGACCGGCTTTTTTCAGCGCAGCTGTGAATGTTTTATAGGCTCCTTCAGCCTTTAAACCTTCTGTATTGCACCAGTCATATTTTACATAATCAATTCCCCATTCTGCATAGGTTAAAGCATCCTGGAATTCGTATCCGCGGCTGCCGGGCCTTCCCCCACAGGTCATTGAGCCCGCATCTGAATAAATTCCTATTTTCAATCCTTTAGAATGAATGTAGTCAGCAAGAGCTTTCATTCCTGAAGGAAAACGTTTGGGATCAGGATGGATAAATCCTTTTTCATCGCGATCCCCATGCCAGCAGTCATCAATATTAATATAGGTATATCCTGCATCCTTCATCCCTGAAGAAATCATAGCATCTGCCATTTCTTTGATGAGGCTTTCATTGACATTGCATGCAAATTTATTCCAGGAATTCCAACCCATAGGAGGAGTCATAGCAAGTCCATTATATTTTGTGTAATCCTGTGCGTAATTATTGCCCTGTGAAAAGGCAGTGAAACTCATGGATAATAAGATTGCAGAAATTAGTTTTTTCATGGGTATACTTTAAAAGGGTGTTGATAAATCAGGCTAATCTTTTTATAATTTCAAGGCAGGCTCTTCCGTTGTGATAAGGGCACTTCCAAAATCCTGCTTTATCTTTTCTGATGTGATGGTAGTTTCGGTCAATTCCCCAGAACCATTCGCCCTTCTGAGAATCTATAATATACTTTTTGGTAAATTCAAAATTCTTTTCAAAATAGTTCAGATATTTTTCATCTTTAGTAAGCTCATAAGCATTGACAAAGCCAATCCAGAATTCAGCCTGTGGCCACCAGTGCTTTTCTGCGATCAGATGATTTTCCTGCGGATTGAATTCATACCATAATCCACCATCTGAATCCAAACCTTCCAGCGTAGCATCGGTCATTTTAACAGCATAGTTCTGATATTGTTCGATAAGATTTTTATCTTCTGAAATCTCTGCACACCATTGTAGTAACCATGCGGCTTCTATATCATGACCATAAGAAATTACATCTTGCTTTTCATTCCAGTTTTCATCGAAGAAAAGTTTTAAATGCCATGTATTTTTATCAACGAAATATTGATCGATGGTTTCAAGGATATCAATAATATTTTGCTTCAATTCTTCATTTTTCCAGACGAGATAAAGATTAGCAAAAGCCTCCACGATATGAAGGTGGGTGTTCATTGTCTTTTTTTCGTTGGCATCTTTCTCACTTAAGCGCATGTCCGATATTTCCTCCCAATTTTGGTTATAAGCTTCAAAGTATCCTTTGTTTCGCTGATCATAAGAATGAGACAGAATACTTTGATAGAGTGTAATCGCTAAATCCAAAGCTTCTTTATTCCCTGAAGCTTTATAAAATTCACTTAACCCGTAAACGGCAAATGCCAAAGCGTAAATTTGGTTTTTAGTGTCTTTTGGAGAACCGTCAGGATGAATACTCCAGTATAATCCCTTTTCTTCAGGATTGTAAAATTTAGTTTTTATTTCATTGAAAGCTCTTTCTGCTACTTTTAAATGATCGTAATTTTTTGTGGCTGTATAGACAGCCGAATAGGTCCAGAGAATTCTTGCATACATTACCGAGCCTTTCTCCGCATCATAATTTTTATGTTCTTTATAATCGATCTCTCCGATAAAGCCTCCGTTTTTTTCATCAATGGAATGAGCACTCCAATAGTCAATGATGTGATGAAGTTCCTGTTCAATTTCTTGTAAGAGAGTAGAAAATATCATAAGAATAAGGGTTGTAAAAGTGTTACCAATAATTAATCTAATATTGGCAACACCGGATAAAACTATATAAAATTATTTTAAAGAATTGTTGTGGTCTACAATATCAATAATGGTCTGGACCGAATCGTAGGATGTTAATTTATCTTCGGGAGTATTCATACAGTAATCGATCAGCTGGTCTACTGAAGAAACGGCCACATGCATTCTTGTATCGGAGGAAGCATAATAAATGAAAACCTTTCCATCCTCATCAGCAATCCATCCATTTGAAAATAAAACATTCGATACATCTCCAATTCTTTCTATGCCTTCCGGAGCCATAAAATACCCTGCAGGTTTATGGGTTATCTTCCCAAGATCGTTCAGATCAGTCATAAACATATACATCACGTATCTAAGTCCAGCAGCAGTATTACGTACTCCATGAGCCAGATGCAGCCACCCCTGACTGGTTTTGATAGGAGCGGGTCCTAATCCGTTTTTTAACTCATAAACTGTATGATATACCTTACCATAGATAATATGTTCATCTTCTACCACAGGATTAGTCATGTCGGTAACATATCCTAATCCGATTCCGCCGCCACTTCCTACATCGATAAAACCATCCTGAGGGCGTGTATAAAGTACATATTTACCTTCCACAAATTCCGGATGCAGAACTACATTTCTTTGTTGTCCTGTATTGGATATAAGATCAGGAAGTCTTTCCCATTTAACTAAGTTTTTAGTTCTTACGATTCCTGCATTTGCAATAGCCATAGAAGTATCGCCTTTAGGAGCGTCGGGATCTTTTCTTTCCGTACAGAAAATGCCGTAAATATAACCGTCTTCATGCTGGATTAACCGCATGTCATATACGTTGGTGTCCGGGTTTCCTTCAATCTGAGGAATTACGATGGGTTTTTCCCAGAACTTAAAATGATCAATCCCATTGGGAGATTCTGCAATAGCAAAGAATGATTTTCTGTCATTTCCTTCTACACGGACTGCCATCAGATATTTGTCATTCCATTTCATGGCCCCTGCATTGAAGCCTGCATTGATTCCGAACCTTTCCATAAAGAATGGATTTCTTTCATCACTCATGTCATATCGCCATTCCAGTGGAGTGTGTGCGGCAGTGATTACCGGGTTTTTATATCGTGTGAAAATGCCGTTTCCTGCTTCGTCAACCGGAGAATTTACTTTTGAGATTAAATCCTCGAATTCTTCCTTTACAGCATTAAAACGGGTATTAAATAATTCGCTCATCTTGTTTTGATTATATTTTTAACTATTTCTTTTTTCTTCAAGTTGTCGGGTGATTTCCTTTACCTTCTTATCGGTTAAAGGATAAAAGATCATTCCTACGAAAGCCAGTATACAGCATGCCGCAGGTAATAGGCTGATCATTAATCGTTCTCCGAATATGGTGTCTGCGGTTTGTTGGGGGGCGTCGGGAACATAATTGAACCATGCAAGTATCCACCCGCTTAATGCAGCTCCTAAAGCCCATCCTAATTTTTGAGACATGGAAGAGGATGAAAAAATAAGTCCTGTGGCTCTTCTTCCCGTAAGAAATTCCTGATGGTCAACAATATCAGCGAACATAGACCAAAGCAATGGCAGCACATAGCCGGCAAAAACTGAAATAAGGAATTGCAGAATGAATATGAATGTAAGGTTATTAGGGATAAAATAAAAAATAACACTGAAAAATCCAGCTAATAAAATGGAGATCATATACGTTTTTTTCTTTCCATATTTTGCAGAAATGGTAGGGGCGGCAATCACTCCAATTAAATTGGCTGCCTGCCCGATCAGAAAATAAATCGTTGTGATATCCCATCCGGTCCCGGACATTTTGTAGTTCACCTGTACATAATCCCTGAAATAATAGATTGCTACACTATCCCGGATCGCATTGAACAATAAAGCAGCTAAACCGGTTCCTACCAATATCCACCATGGAGAATTGTTAAACAAATTCTTTAAATCAGTTGTTATAGAAACATTTTCTTCGGATTCGATCTGCTGAACCCGTTCTTTAGTCCAGCTGAAGCATAAAATAAAAAGAATCACACAAAGCAACCCGATAACCCCGACTCCCATTGCCCATGCAATAGCAGAAGTGCTTACTGAGTTTTCAACTATATGCTGGGTAGTGTCTAAACTTTGAGGATCAAATCTTTCAGCAAAGAAGTCAATAAGCGGCTGAAGCAGCATGAAGGTTACAAAGCTTCCGATAAAGGCAAAAGCCATTCTGTATGATGATAATGAGTTTCTTTCCTCGGGATTGGGAGAAATAGCACCTAATAATGAGGCATAAGGAACATTGATCAGTGAGTAGACGATCATCACCAAAGAATAAGTGATATAAGCATAAATAAGTTTTCCCGAGGTACTGAAATCAGGAACATAGAATGTAATAACACCCATCAAGGCAAACGGAATGGCAAACCAAAGTAAATAAGGTCTGTATTTTCCCCATTTGGTTTTAGTTCTGTCAGCAGCGATTCCCACGAAAACATCGAAAACCGAATCCCAAAGCCGTGCAATGAGAAACATGGTGCCGGCTGCAGCTGCAGTGATTCCGAAGACATCGGTATAGAAAAAAAGCGAGTACATTCCGAAGATTTTCCAGAACATGGATGAGGCTGCGTCTCCAAATCCGTATCCGATTTTTTCCTTTAAGCTTATTGTATCTTTGTTCATTGAGAAGAGAGGTTATTAGTCTTTATCAAATTATTTATAAACGTTTTCTTTTTGAATATCTTTCAGAAACAGAGTGTTTTTCAGATCATGAAAATCTTTAAAATCCTGTTCATTCGGATGCCCTTTGTAGGGAACGTAGTAATGCATTTTGTTTTCATGGGTTAAGCCGTGATTTCTCCACGCGAGGATGTAAGATATTTTGTAGTTTCCTACAGCATTCATTATTGTTTCGGTCCAGAATTTATTATAGGGAATTTGCTCGTAGCCTGTTTCGGCTAAGGCTGGAATCTTGTGATGTTCTTTAGCAATTTCATCCATAATGCTGAATTGTCGCTGTGCATTTTTCACAAAAGAATTATTTTCTGTTGGGTCTTCCATTTCATAGATGTCAAAGCTGATCATATCGACGTATTGATCACCGGGATAAAACTCCATGAATTCATCTTTTGTATTGAAATCAGAAGTATTGTAAACCCAGATCAGATTATTGACCTGTTTTTCTTTGGTTAAATAATCATAAGTGAATATCCAGAGTTTTTTATAATCTTCAGGGCTTGCATTTCCTTTTCCCCACCAAAACCAGTTTCCCGTTAATTCATGATAAGGACGAAAAAGAATAGGAACCTGTTTTTTATCTTTTCCTTTGATGCTCTTCAGGTATTTTGCAATACCATCAAGCCAGTTTTTATAAAGCTGATGTTTTTCAGCTCCCGGCAGGATCACTTTAATACTTTCTTTGGTATTGTCCCATGCATTCTTTCCTGTTTTAGGATTTGAAGTATGCCAGCTTATCGTGTTAATACCTCCCATATCATAGGCTTCTTCGATCATGCTTTTCATTTCTTTAAAACTAAAGAAATCGATAGGACCGTTTTTTCCTGTTTCATGATGGATAAGATCCCATCCGAAAACCGCAGGATAATCACCGGTTGTTTCTTTTACATCGCTTCTTCCTGACTCCATTCTCCAGTTGACACCATACCCCAGATCGTCCTGATGCCCGAACATGATCCCTTTGTCCAATAATTTCCATAAGTTTTTATACAGATTTTTGGCTTCCGGAGTAGCATTGGGATTGGAAAGAGTCTGGCTTTGTACATTAAAAAATAATGTACAATTGATCAGACAGATTATCCATATTCTATTTAGAGTTTTCATGGTTATTATTTAGCGTATTTTGAAATAACTTCCCAGGTAGAAGAATCCGAATCAAAAACAGCGTTTAATCCCTGTTCTTCCATAGGAGGGTCGCCCATAAAATCATCTCCTTTTTTCCAGTATACCTGTCCCGGAATTGGTCTTGCTGTTCCTCCGAAAGCCCAGAAAGCAATTCCTGCAAAGCTGCCTTTTCGCTGTTTATTATTTTTCCATAACTGAAATAGGGCGTCGTAATATTGATTTCTCAATGACACTGAGGTGTTTACATCAAAGGAATGCCTATCTCTTGGAAATCCGAATTCTTCCAGTACAATAGGTTTTTTCAGGCTATCAGCTATTTTAATATGAGAGCTGATGTATTCCAATGATTTGGATTTTGCATTCTCAAAGCCTTCTTCCATTTTTTCTTTTTCAAACCATCCCCAGTTTTTCGGCCAGATATGAATGGTAAGATAATCGATATTAATATCCAGATGGTTTTCTATATAAAGATCCCTGTTTTCGGTTCCCTGTTCTCCTTCGCTTCCGGTAGTCACTAAATGATTTTTATCCAGCGATTTGATGAATGCTGCAGTTTCCGCTATGAATTTTTTATAGCTTTCATTTGCTGAAGGTCTCATTGGTCGGGGTTCATTGGCGATCTCCCAAGCCATAATGCTTTTATCTTTTGTATACTGTTTTCCTGTTACTGAATTTTTTCGGGTAATAATTTTTTTAACCTGCTCTCTGTACTGTTGGATACAAGGTTGGCAGGTATAGAATTTTAAAGTATAATCCCTTAGTTCATCCCAGTTAAGTACTCTTTGTAAAGTGGTGTCGTCAATCTGTCCGTTCCAGTTAAGATATTGGAGGAAACCACCGCTCCATTCCCAGTTATTGGAAAGAAAAAGAACGACTTTCATATTTCTTTTGGAAATTTCTTTCATCAGAATATCCAGTCCTTTCAGATTTTCATCATTAAACTTTCCTGCCTCATACTGATAAGCAGGTTCTACACGGTTAACTCCATTGATCTTTCCGGAGCCTTCCACACCTACCAATACCCGGATATTATTTACATTTTGAGATTGGAGAAAATCTAATTCCTTTCTCAATCTTTCTATTCCTCTTTGCGGATTTTTCTCCAAACCTAGGTAAGAAGCATACCAAAAATTAGTTCCGATGAAATAATAAGGTTTTCCTTTCAGAAAGAATTGATGCCCTTTTGTCTTTACAAATTGTTGTGCGTTCAGCTTCATGAAGGTACCCAAAATGCATAAAACGAAAAGTTTGAAAATAGAATTCATCTGATTTTAAAAATAAAAATTTGTTAACGTTTGATTAATGCCAAATATATTTATGTAAGTTTGTGAGATATAATAT
>NZ_JALAHD010000149.1 GCF_022712095.1 Chryseobacterium sp.
TAACAAGTGTATTTAAAATAATTTTATATTTGAGCCATATAATAATATGGTATATGAAAAAAATATTAGTTTCAACAGCTTTACTAGCGGGCATTTTATCTTATGCAGGAGGCTTTAGGGTTTCTTTGCAGGGGGTAAAGCAATTGGCCATGGCACACACCAGTGCACATGCTGAAGATGCAAGTGTGACATTTTTCAACCCCGCAGGTATGTCTTTCATCCCTTCAAAACTAAGTGTAGTGGCAGGAGGGTTTGGAGCGAGTAATAAAATTACCTTTCAAAACGTAAATACTTTACAGAGTACATCTACTGATAATCCTCTCGGAACTCCGCTTTATGCTGCGGTTACCTATAGACCTATAGAGAAATTGTCCGTAGGTTTCAGTTTTTCAACACCTTTTGGAAGTACTATAGAATGGCCAAGTGATTGGGAAGGAAGAGAAATGGTACAGAGGCTAGAGCTTAAGAGTTTTTATTTCCAGCCCATGGTTTCCGTAAAACTGGCTCCTTGGATGTCTTTCGGAGCAAGTTATATTTATGCAAAAGGAAAAGTAGACTGGACAAAAGCGGTTACTCAGTTTGGAGGAGAGCTTAATATCAATGATGAAAATGCAAGTGGGCATGGGTATGGATTCGGATTTTATTTCAGACCTGAAGAAAAACTGGATGTAAGTATAGCATATCGTTCAGCAATTGATATGAAAGCTAAAAACGGAACGGCTACCTTCCAGTTCCCATCTCAGTCTGTCTACTCATTGCTAGGGCTGGATGCATCCGGAAAGGATAAGTTTTCGGCGACTTTACCTTTAGTGGAGGAATATACAGTAGGTTTAACCTATAAAATTACACCTAAATGGTTAGTGTCTGCCGATTTTAACTATCATGGATGGGAAAGGTATAGTAAACTGACATTAGATTTTGCTAATGCTCCAGTGGGAAGTGATCCGGCTGATCCGACCATTCAGACTGTTCCTAAGAACTTCAGAAATTCTAAAACGTTCAGATTGGGAACTCAATATATGTTCAATGATATGATTGCAGGGCGTTTGGGAGCTTATTATGATGAGTCTCCTTATACAGATAAGAATTTTATCCCTGAGACACCATCATTTAATACCTATGTAATAACCGGAGGGATAGGATTTAAGTTTAATCATGTAGGAGTGGATATTGCCGGAGGATATGCCTTGCCTCAAAGCAGAGATGTGAAAAATGATAATCTGGGATTATACGGACAAGCTAAAGCTAAGGCTTTTTATTTCGGTCTGGGATTATCCTATAACCCTTTTTAATCTGAATAATTATGAAAAAAATACTAATATCTACAATCGCTGTTTCTGCACTTCTTTTAACAGCAAGCTGTGAAACAGATTTTGATACTGATGTAAAGGATATACAGGTAACGAATGGGGAAGCTGATTTTTCCAAATACGTTTCGTTAGGGAACTCTCTTACTTCAGGATACAGAGACAATGCATTATATATTGACGGGCAAAACGAATCTTATCCTTCTATCATTGCCGGACAGATGAAGCTTGCCGGAGGAGGAGAGTTTATTCAACCTCTTATGGCTGATAATAATGGAGGATTGCTTTTAGGATCTACCCCTATTCAGGCTACTAAGTTATACATACAATCATTTACAAACGGGTCTCCGAATGTAGTGAACGTAAGTGCTGCTCCGACTACTAATATTGCTAATAAAATCACGGGTAATCTTAATAATTTTGGAGTTCCAGGAGCAAAATCCTACCATTTGATAGCACCGGGATATGGGAATATTGCAGGTGTGACAACGGGAACAGCAAATCCTTATTATGTTAGATTCTCTTCAAGTGCTACCTCAACGGTGGTAGGAGATGCTGCGGCTCAGAGTCCTACCTTCTATTCACTCTGGATAGGAAATAATGACGTTTTAGGCTATGCCACCAGCGGAGGAACAAATTCTCAGACAGTAGGTGGTGTTACCACATATACTCCAGCGGTTAACCAAACAGGTAACCTGAACCCTGCAACTTACGGATCCAGTGATATTTCTGATCCTAATGTAGTAGCAGGTTCTATAAAAACAATTATAGAAACAATGAAAGCTGCAGGAGCTACAAAAGGTGTAATTGCTAATATTCCTTATGTGACATCTGTTCCGCAATTTACAACAGTTCCTTATAATCCCCTGACTCCGGCTGCATTAGGTTCCAATATTACAGCACTTAATGCCAGTTTGTACGGACCGCTTAAGCAGGCGCTTACGGCTTTTGGGGCAGGAGATAGAATCAACTTACTTTCTTCGACTTCTTCCAACCCTGTTTTAATTAAAGATATTTCACTTACTAATTTGTCTGCTCAGCTTACAGCAGCCTTAACCCCTTCAGTGGGGCCTGCTACTGCTACTGTACTAGGCCAGATATTCGGGCAAGCGAGACAATCTACGGCTGAAGACTATATTCTTCTTACAACAAGAGCGGTAATAGGATCAGCGGTAACGGGTGCTCCTACGGGAATTAATGTATACGGAATTTCCTATCCATTGGAGAACCAGCATGTACTGACCAAAACAGAAGCTGCAGCGGTGAAAACAGCAACAGATGCTTATAATGCTTCTATCAAATCTTTGGCTGATACTTATGGACTTGCTTTTGTCGATGCTAATGCAAAAATGCTTGAGCTTAACGGACAGTCAGGGATTTCCTTTGATGGAGTGAAATATACGGCTAAATATGTGACGGGAGGAGCTTTCTCATTGGATGGAGTTCACCTTACAGGTAGAGGATATGCAGTAGTTGCCAACGAATTTATTAAATCTATTAATGGAAAATATAAATCCACTATACCACAGGTTAATCCTAACAATTATTCAGGAATTAAATTCCCATAATTAATGAGAGTTAAAAAAATATTGAAAACCACAGGAGATATTCTTGTGGTTTTTTTAAATTTGCAAAATCTTTAAAAAGTAAAAATGGCCGATCAGTTAAGTTATCTGTTTTCTACAAGAACAAGTAAGGTCTTGGCAGAAAAAATTGCTCAGTATTATGGGCAGGAATTAGGAAAAATCAACTTTCAGGAGTTTAGTGATGGAGAATTTGAACCGGTTCTTGATGAGTCAGTAAGAGGAGGAAGGGTTTTTCTTATTGGATCTACATTTCCGCCGGCAGACAATCTTCTGGAGCTTCTTCTGATGATTGACGCGGCAAAAAGAGCTTCTGCGAAAAGTATCACGGTAGTATTACCTTATTTCGGACTTGCAAGACAAGACAGAAAAGATAAACCAAGAGCACCGATTGGAGCGAAGCTGGTTGCTAATCTTTTAACTGCTGCAGGCGCTACAAGAATTATGACAATGGACCTGCATGCGGATCAGATTCAGGGGTTCTTTGAAATTCCTGTAGATCATCTCTATGCTTCCTCTATTTTTGTGGATTACATAAGATCTTTGAATTTGGATAATCTTACTATCGCGTCACCGGATATGGGGGGAGCAAAAAGAGCAAAAAACTATGCCGGGCATTTGGGAGCTGAAGTGGTAATCGCTTATAAGGAAAGAAAGAAAGCAAATGTGGTGGAAGAAATGTTCCTTATCGGAGATGTTGATGGAAAGAATGTTATTCTGATTGATGATATGATCGATACAGCTGGAACACTTTGTAAAGCTGCAGATATATTAATGGAGAAAGGGGCAAAATCAGTGAGAGCAATGGCTACTCACGGGGTGCTTTCAGGGAAAGCATATGAGAATATTGAGAACTCAAAAATTCTGGAAGTTATTGTAACTGACTCAATTCCTGTGAAAAATAATTTGTCATCTAAAATAAAAGTGCTATCTTGCGCCCCATTATTTGCGGATGTGATGAAGATGGTTCATGAGCATCAATCAATTAGTAGTAAATTTATTATTTAATTGATTTAAAGGTGTTTATGATTTAATTAAGAACAATTTTTTAAATATTTATAAATGAAATCTATTACAATTCAAGGTACAAAAAGAGAAAGCGTGGGCAAAAAGTCTACAAAAGCTTTACGTGATGCTGAATTAGTTCCTTGTGTTGTTTATGGAGGTGGTGAGCCTTTGAATTTCTCTGCTGAAGAGAAGTCTTTCAAAGGTTTAGTATACACTCCTGAAGCACACACGGTATCTATTGAGGTTGATGGTCAGACAATTCCGGCTGTTCTTCAGGATATTCAGTTTCACCCGATTACTGACAAAATTTTACATGCCGACTTCTATCAATTAGCTGACGATAAGCCAGTTATTATGGAGGTTCCTGTAAGAATTACCGGACGTGCAAAAGGTGTTGTGGCTGGTGGTGTTTTACGTCAGTCTTTCAGGAAATTAAAATTGAAAGCTATTCCAGCTAACCTACCTGATGAGATCGTTGTAGATGTAACTCCATTAAAAATTGGTAACAAAATTTATATCGGAGATATCAAAAATGATGCATATACATTCATGCACCCAGACAATGCAGTTATCGCAGCTGTGAAGATGTCTAGAAATGCAATGAAGGGTGGTGCGGCAGCTCAGGATGATGATGAAGAAACTACAGAAGAAGGAGCAGCTCCTGCAGCTGAAGAAACAGCAGCAGAATAAGAATTGCTATTACATATAATAAAAACCTGTCAGAAATGGCAGGTTTTTATTTTTTAGATTAAGTCTATAACTTTAGTAGATTTAATTTCCTTTCAGAAAAAAGCTGTAAATTTGAAGTGTTCTAAATAAGAGCTTTTTTTAATTCTAAATTTATAATAATGTTTGACATTCAGGAAATAAGAAGTCAGTTTGCGATATTGAATCAGAAGGTGAATGGTAAACCATTGGTATATTTGGATAATGCTGCCACTTCTCAGAAGCCGGATTCAGTTCTGGAAGTTTGTAAACAATATTACACCGAGCTTAATGCTAATGTCCATAGAGGAATCCATACTTTAAGCCAATTGGCCACAGAAGAGATGGAGCTTTCCCGGAAAAAGGTGCAAAAGTTTATCAATGCTGAACATGACTTTGAAGTTATTTTTACAAAGGGAACGACAGAGGGATTAAACCTCATCGCTTATATTCTTACGCAAAAGCTTAAAAAGGATGATGAGATTATTATTTCTTATCTTGAGCATCACTCTAATATTGTTCCATGGCAGTTGCTTTGTGAAAGGACCGGAGCTAAGCTTAGGGTAATTCCCATAGATGAAAATGGAATATTGCAGTTAGATTATCTCGATCAGTATTTAAGCGAAAAGACAAAAGTGGTATCTGTGAATCAGGTTTCAAATGCTTTGGGAATTGTAAACCCTATTGAAGAGATTATTACGAAAATCCGAAAAAATTCAGATGCATATATTGTCATTGACGGAGCGCAGTCTGCTCCTCATTTTACCATTGATGTTCAGAAGCTGGAGTGTGATTTCTTTGTGTTTTCAGGGCATAAAATGTATGCGCCAATGGGAACGGGAATCTTATATGGTAAACAAACTGTCCTCGAAGATTTGCCCCCTTTCCACGGAGGAGGAGAAATGATTGCTACATGTTCATTTGAGAAAACGACTTACGCAACACTGCCTTTTAAATATGAAGCAGGCACACCAAATGTAGGCGGTAATATTGCACTGGGAGCTGCGATAGATTTTATTGATAAAGTAGGCCGGGACAATATCCAACGACATGAAAATATCCTTTTGGAATATGCTCAAAAACAACTTTTAGAAATTGAAAACCTTAAGATATACGGTGAGAAAGCTGAAAGAGTGGGAGTTGTTTCCTTTAATCTGGAAGGAATTGGGATTTCTTCTGATGTGGGAATGATTCTCGATAAGATGGGAGTTGCGGTGAGAACAGGGCATCACTGTACACAGCCTATTATGGATTTCTTTAATATAGCAGGAACAGTTAGAGCTAGTTTTGCTGTATATAATACGTTTCAGGAAATAGACTTGCTGGTGGAAGGAGTCAGAAAGGCTCAGAAAATGCTAGCATAACTTATAAAGCGCTTTATTTTATAAAGTGCTTTTTATTTATATCAATGAAACTAGAGTATTATATTGATATAATGAATTATAATTCGAGAAATTTTATTTAATGTTTAAAAATAATTAATTAATTTTATTAAAACATTAAATAAAATACCATGAAAAAACAAATTTTACTCTTTTTGTTCTCCTATGGCTTTTGTAGCGCACAGGTTTTTTCTGAAAATTTTAATGGAGGTATTTTGCCTTCAGGCTGGACAGTAGATAACCCCAGTACTACATTTAATTGGGAAGTAGGAGCGCAATCCGGTTTTGCATCATTTCCTGACGGAGCAGCTTTTTTTGATGATGATGCTGCTGGTTCAGCAAGTGTTAATTCAAGTGCGAGATTGGTGTCCCCCGTTATTAATCTTACTTCAGTTGCCAGTCCCCAGCTGTCTTTTAAATATGCTAACATGGTATATGCCGTTGATTCCAGTATTAAAGTGGAAGTATATAATGGTACAGCATGGGTACAGGTATTCAGTTATACTGGAGATGCCGGTGTCTGGGGAATTGACTGGAATACTTTTATGTATACAATAACATCTTACGATACAGCCTCCGCTATAGATCTTAGTCCGTATGCAAATGCTAATTTCCAAATGAGATTTGTATATGATGATGCCGGTGATTATTCCTATGGAGCTGTTATAGATGATATATCCATTACCTCTGCTGCATTGGCTACTACCGAAACTTCTGCTTCTGAATCATTAATGATGTATCCTAATCCCGTAAAAGATAATCTTTATATTAAAAATAATGGAAAAACTTATGATAAAGTGAGTATTGTTGACAGGTCGGGCAAAATAGTAAAAGTGTATGAAGGAAAATCTGAAAGTTATAATGTTTCTGATTTGCCCAAAGGTCTGTATATTATTTATATGACAGGAGACAAGGGAATTATTAAGAAAAAGATTCTGAAAGATTGACTTTCTGTTTTAAATGTCAAGAAAAGATTATTTTTAAGCATTCCTGTAATTTTTTACTGATTTGAAGTACATTTGTGCTATTAAAAATCTAAATTATGGAATTAATAGAAAGACTCAACTGGAGATTTGCGACAAAGTCAATGAATGGCCAAAAAGTGCCTCAGGATAAGATAGACAGAATATTAGAAGCAGCAAGGCTGGCTCCTACTTCCAGTGGACTTCAGCCTTTTGAAATTATTGTAATAACCAATCAGGAAGTTAAAGAACGAATAAAACCTGCAGCATGGAATCAACAGCAGATTACCGCATGTTCACATTTATTGGTTTTTGCTGCATGGGATCATTATACAGAAGAGAGAATCAATAAAATGTTTGATCTTACTAATGATATCAGAGGTTTTAAAAATGAGGGTTGGGAAAATTACAGAAAGCAGTTATTAGATCTTTATCCAAACAGGTCTGCAAAGGAAAACTTTCATCACACGGCAAAACAGGCTTATATTTCTTTTGGAGCGGCTATTATCGCAGCTGCTTTTGAAGAAGTTGATTCTACACCGATGGAAGGGTTCTCTCCGGAAGCTGTAGATGAAATCCTTAATCTAAAAGAAAAGGGGTTGAAAAGTGTTGTAATGTTACCGCTAGGCTACAGAGATGAAGATAATGACTGGCTGGTGAATTTAGCTAAAGTCAGAAAAGCAAAAGAAGATTTTATTACTGAAATTAAATAATAAACTATTAAAAAAGACCCTTCTTAGAAGGGTCTTTTTTAATAGTTTATAACGGTTTCCAATCTACCACGGCCCGTATAAAGGCTTCGGCATTTTCTAATGGAATATTAGGGAGAATTCCATGTCCAAGATTGGCAATGTATCTGTCTTTCCCAAAACGGTTAATCATTTCATGAACCATTTTTCTGATGGTCTCAGGGGTTGAGTGTAATCTTGCAGGATCAAAATTTCCCTGAAGTGTCATAGTATGGTTAGTTAAAGTTCTGGCAAACTCAGGAGTAATAGTCCAGTCTACACCCAGAGCGGAAGTTTTTGATAAGGTCATCTCTTCCAGCGCAAACCAACATCCTTTACCAAATACAACAACATGGGTAAGCGGGCTTAATGCTTCTACAATCTGATTAATATATTTCCAGGAAAACTCCTGATAATCCTGAGGGGAAAGCATCCCGCCCCAAGAATCAAATATTTGAACGGCAGAAACTCCTTTTTCTACTTTTCTTTTTAAATAGGAAATAGTAGTATCTGTGATTTTTTGAAGTAATAGATGAGCGGCTTCCGGCTGCTGGAAACAGAATGATTTGGCAATATCAAATGCCTTACTTCCTTTTCCTTCTACGCAGTAGCATAGAATAGTCCATGGAGAACCTGCGAAACCAATCAAGGGAATTTCATTATCCAATTTTTGAAGGGTCAGTTCAATAGCATCGAAAACATAGCCTAATGTATCGTTTACATCGGGAACCTCGATATTATGTACCTGTTCTGCAGTTCTGATTGGATTATCCAGCCAAGGACCAACAGACTCTTTCATTTTGAAATCGATTCCCATAGCTTGAGGAACTACTAGAATATCTGAAAATAGTATAGCAGCATCCAAAGGAAATCTTTTGATAGGTTGTATAGTAATTTCAGCAGCTAATTCGGGAGTCTGACAACGGGTAAAGAAATCGTATTGATCACGAAGAGCAATAAATTCAGGCAAGTATCTTCCTGCCTGTCTCATCATCCATACCGGAGGTCTTTCTACTGTTTCTCCACGAAGAGCTTTTAAATATAGGTCGTTCTTAATCATAATGTATTAAACTGATATGTCTTTATAGTGGTTTCTTATAAGCGTTAATATAGACACTAAATTATTATCCTCAGATGTAAAAATCATTCTCTGGGTATGATTTTTTATTTCTTTAGAGGTTGTTTTTCCAATAGAAAATATAGTCATTTCCTCCAAAGAATTGTGCTTGGCAAAACTACGAACTCCACTTGGGCTAAAAAAGACAATAGCATTATATTTTTCATCAATTACAGGGTTTAACTCTTCAGTATTATAAACCGTAATTTTTTTATATCGGATATTTTGTAAGGGAAGGTCTCTATGAAGGACATCCAACGCCAGATTTCCACAGAAATGGAGAAACTTTTCATGCTGGCAATTTCTGACAATAAATTGAGAAAGCGTTTCTGCATTGGGAAGAACTTTAAAAGTTCCGAAACCGTGTTTTCTTAACTCCTTCTTTGTCTTTTCACCTACGCAGTATATTTTGTTAAAGCATCTTGATGTGAAATCTTCATTGGGCTTAAATTGATTTTGAAAAAAAGAATTAACACCATTTACGCTAGTAAATATCAAAGAGGAATTCTTAAGATCAAAAGGTCTTACCATTATAGGAGTGGTCTTAATTACCTCAATACAATCGAAATTTATATCCTTGCTCAATTGTGAGGACAGGACAATTGGGTCTATATTTTTGGTAAATAAGATCTTCATGTTGTGCGTTTTATAAGGTGAAGAACCTTCTAAAGCTGGCTTTTAATCTCTGACATCAACTCTTTTCCTCCGTTTTCAAGAATAACTTTAGCAAATTTCTCTCCAAAATTTTCCGTATCGTTATACTCAAAGCTTTCATCAGTAGCAATCGAGTTTTTACCGTCTAAGGAACATAGGGCTCCTTTAAACCGGATTTCATTATCATAGATCTCAGCAAAAGCTCCTATAGGGGCAGTACAGCCGCCTTCAAGAGTGCTTAAGAAGTTTCTTTCTATTTCTACACAGATTTGGGTGGGTCTGTGGTTGATTTGTCTCAGGTACTCATTGATCTCCTTTTTATCGGAATGTCCTGCTACCGCTATCACACCTTGTGAAGGAGCAGATATCATGAAAGGAAGCATTTCATAATCAATGTCCATTTTCATTCTTTTGATTCCTGCTAAGGAGAGAAGAGTAGCGTCAAAATCCTGCTCTTCCAATTTTTGAAGACGTGTTTGGATATTACCTCTTATATCTGAAAATATAGCTTCAGGATAGTTTTTCAGCCAAAAAGCTCTTCTTCGGAGACTGCTTGTGGCTACCTTTAATTCATGAAATTCTTTGTTTTGAGAAGATGATTTTCTAATCAGTACATCCTGAGGGTAGTCACGTTCCAAATAAGAAACAAGCTCTATATTATCCGGTAACTGTGTCGGAACATCCTTTAAAGAGTGTACGGCAATATCAATCTCATCATTCAATAGAGCGATATCAAGATCGCGTGTAAATACGCCTGTAATACCTAAAGAATAAAGAGGCTGATTAAGATTCTTATCTCCTGAAGAAACAATAGGTACAATCTCTGTCATCAGATTGTTGTTCTGTAGATGTCGTGCAACTTCTCTTGCCTGCCAAAGAGCAAGTGCGGAATTTCTGGTTCCTATTCTAATGCTTTTCATTGAATTCATTATTGGGTTGTTCAACTAAAATTTCGTGCATTAATTTACTGATTTCTTCGGCTTTTAAAGGATTATCTATTATATATTTTGCGAAACGGTTGGTAATTTTCTGAATCATCTTTTCAGAAAGCGCCATGTCTTCTATATTGATGTATTTATTCTTTTTATAAAACTGGTGCATTTCATTGCGCTCCATATTTTTTAAAACAGCTTTAAAATGATGGATATTGGGAGCAAGTTTTCTCTTTTTTTCCCACTCCAGAAACTCTTTGGTCATTTCCCGGATAATTCCGTTGGCTTTAGGGATTTCTTTTTCTCTCTGCTGAATGGTTTCCTGAATATGCTTAGATAATTCATCCACATCGATCAGGGTTACGTTTTCATTGCTGGTAACATCCTTTTCCACATTATTAGGAATGGAGAGATCAATCACCAGTGTTTCTTTTCCGTTAGGGAAGTGGGAACGGTTGATGATAGGGTGCTTTGCCCCTGTAGCGACGATCAGAATATCAGTGTTTTTTAATTCCTCATCCACATCCGTATAGTCTACATGGGGAATGTTATATTTTTGAGAAATTTTCTCTGCTTTTTCCTGAGTTCTGTTTGCTATTTTTATTTTGGGCTGATAAACATGCTTTACAAGATTTTCAACCGTATTCTGTCCGATTTCTCCAACACCAAGAAGCAGAATGTTTTTATCTGCAATTCTTTTCTGGTTGTTTAAAATATAATGTACAGCAGCATAAGAAACTGATGCAGCCCCGTTGGAGATACCGGTTTCATTCTTGATTCTTTTAGAAATCTGAATAGCAGAATTAATGGCTCTTTCCAGATAAGGGTTAGAGTTTTTTCTTTCCTTCTTGAAGCGGGCGTATGCATTTTTGATTTGTCCTATAATCTCAAAATCTCCAATAATCTGACTTTCCAGACCGGCTGCTACTCTGAATAAATGAGTAAGAGCTTCTTCTTTGTTGAGAATATTGGCATACTGAAGGAAATCGGAAATGTTAACTCCTATGGTTTTGCAATATTCTTCTGCAACCAAAAGAGAATTGGGAGTTGTTGTATAGATCTCTGTCCTGTTACATGTAGAAACGACAAAAGCATCTCCTAAATCTTCATCATGTATTCTGGAAACAAAATTTTTGATGTTCTCATCAAAAAATGCAAACTTTCCTCGTGTCTCTACATCTGCCTTTTCATAGCTGATGGAAAGTACGGAAAAATTAGAGGTTCGATGTGTATTAGACTCCTGTACCATAAACGCTGCAAATTTACGCTTTTTTTAATTAATCGTCGGCTGATAATGTATATGATAATTATCGTAAAAAACTATAAA
>NZ_JALAHD010000150.1 GCF_022712095.1 Chryseobacterium sp.
AAATAAAAAAGCACAACAGAATGTTGTGCTTTTTACTTTATTGAAATCGGATCAATTATAATCCGAATTGTTTAGCAAACAAGTCAGGGAAAACTCCCAATACAATGATTGAAACAATAATACATACTGCTACAATATTATAAGTAAGTGTTACTTTCTCTGAAGTTTTAAATGTACTTTCTTTAAAGAAGAACATGGCAATGATCAATCTTAAATAATAAGCTATGGAGATTGCTGATCCTAATACGGCAACCAGAACCAGGAACGGTGCTGAGTTGATAGCCTGGGAGAATAAAGCAAATTTCCCCATAAATCCTGCAGTAAGTGGAACTCCGGCCATAGAAAGTAAAGAAATCGTTGCTACCGTAGCTAATAGAGGCTCAGACTTGCCTAATCCTTTAAAAGCATTGAAAGATGTTTCTCTTTTCAGCTTCTCTACCCATATCAGGCACATAAATACCCCTACCGTAGATAATGAATAGGCAAATAAATAAAATGCAAGATTATAAGTAGATAGTGTGTTCATTCCAAAGAAGATCAAAGCAATGTATCCTGCATGGGAAACTGATGAATAAGCTAACATTCTTTTAGCATTCGTCTGGGCAAGTCCCATGACGTTAGCCAATAATAAAGTAATTATGAGTAATACGCCTAAAACATGAATCCAATCGTAGAATGCTCCTGCAAACCCTATAGTCATTAATTTAAAGAATGCAAAGAATCCTGAAATCTTTACAACACTTGCCATAAATGCAGTAATTAGTGAAGGTGAACCTTGATATACATCCGGACTCCACATGTGGAAAGGGGCCAAAGATACTTTAAATGCCAAAGCACAAAGCATAAGAAGAACTCCTAGGGTAAACATGACGTTGCCTGGGTTGGATACCCCGAAATCATGGATTTTATATAAATCTAAACTTCCTGTACTCCCATAAATAAATGCAATACCGAATAATAAAAATCCTGTGGCAAATGATCCCATTAAGAAATACTTTAAAGAAGCTTCATTTGATCTCAGATCGGTTTTATTAGCTCCTGCCATTACGTATAATGGGATGGAAAGGATTTCGATTCCCAGAAATAGTGTAACCATATTCTGAAAGCCAAATAATACAATACCTCCGCAAAGTGCAAATAACATCAAAGCATATAATTCTGATTGGTGGCTTCTGTGATTACTGAACGCAAAACCTCCCAAAAAGAATAGTAATAAGGTAGTTACAATTGAAATTTTTGTAAATAGCGCAGCATTGGAGCTATATTCATACATATGTTTATAATGCTCAAAGAATGTACATTCTGGCAAGAAACTTACATACAATGCGATGATTAATCCCAAAATCCCAATGTATCTTGCGAATTTTCCTTGTTCAAAAACTCCTGAAAATAACGCAACAACTGCCGTTAGGAAAACAATAATTAAAACACTCATTTTTTAAAATATCAAATTAACTAACCATTGATTGGTAGATAAACTTCAACGAACTACTCACCATGTCGATTATCGGTTGTGGGAAAATACCAAGTAAGATCACAAAAACCGTTAAACTTGCCAATACGGAAAATTCAACTCCTGATAAATCTTTTGCAGTACTCAATACCGCCGGATCTCCTTCTCCAAACATTGCTTTTCCATAAAATCTTAAAAGATATATAGCACAAAGAATGAGGGTAAGACCTGCAATAATAGCCGCCAATCCGTTAAAATCATAAACCGATTTCAAAAGGATAAATTCCCCGATGAATCCGTTTGTTAACGGAACACCCATCGACCCTAATAAAATAATCAAGAATAACACAGCAAATTTAGGAGCTACCTTAGCAAGCCCACCCATTTGTCTGATATCTCTTGACTTAAATCTTTTATATAAAATATCAGCACAATAGAATAACCCCACTACGTTGATACCGTGAGCAAAGGTTTGTACTAAAGCACCTTCTCCTCCTTCTATAGTAAAAGTCCCTCTTAGTGTTAATACTGCAGAAGCAAAAATACCTGCAACCATTAAACCAACATGCGAGAAAGAAGAGTAGGCAATGATTCTCTTCATATCATTCTGGATAATAGCAATTAATGCTCCATGAACAATACCTATAATAGCAAGGATAATGACAATCTGTCCGGAAATTCCAAAGATAGCTGATGGTGTGATCGGTAATAAATAACGTATAACACCGTAGATGGCCATTTTCAGCATGATTCCTGATAGCAACATAGATCCCTGAGTGGGAGAGTAGGTGTATGTGTCAGGTTGCCATGTATGGAAAGGGAATACCGGTAATTTCACTGCAAAAGCAAAGAAAATAAACCAGAATATGACGACCTGCTGCGTATCGTTAAGATTTGCATTATATAAATCTGTCAGAGCGAATGATGCAGAGTGGTTGTATACATAGATCAATCCGGCTAACATAAATAATGATCCTACAAATGTATATACGAAGAATTTTGTAGTGAATTCCAGCCTTTTGTTTTCCTGTCCCCAAAGTCCGGCAATGAACCAGATAGGGATTAAAGTTACTTCCCAGAAAATGTAGAATAATAATCCGTCTAATGCGGTAAAAACTCCCACTAGTCCAAATTGCATTAACAAAATAAGACCATAAAAAGAGTTTCTGTAGCTTACATTTTCATTGAATGAAGAAAGAATGATAAGTGGAGTCAGAATGTTGGTCAGCAATAAAAGCAGCATACTCATTCCGTCAATTCCGAAATGAAGATTACTTTTTATAAACTGTGACCAGGGATAATTGATTTCGTGTTGCAGCACACTATCCACAGTCGGAGTAAAATTGAAATCCGAAAGTATATAAAATGTGATTAACATCTGAATCATTGCTATTCCAAACGCCAGATACTTGCTGGAATTATTCTTCCATGCAAAAACTAATCCCGAACCTACTAGAGGTAAAAGTAATAATGTTAATAATAAACAAGACATTATTATTGTAATATAAAGTTAACAATCAGTATAATTCCCACAGCTAAAGACATGATCAAAATGTAGTTCTCTACATTTCCGTTTTGAATACGTTTCATTGATTTTCCACTGTCTTCAGCACCTTCTCCCACGAAGTTTACAAAACGGTCTAAAATACCCTTATCAAACATTTTTCCTCCGCGTCCTAATCCTTCTACCGTTTTTACAATAATAGCATTGTAAAGCTCGTCTATATATAATTTTTTAGCAGATAATTTTTCCCATCCTGTATATTCCTCTTCGGCAAGAGCCATTTTTTTCTTATTAACATAAGTGTTTTTGACGATGAACCATACAGAGAAGAACATAATTATGGTCAATGCTAAAAGTATGTATTCAGTATTAACATTTACTCCGGTAAGAGTAGCTTCCATCTGTTTAAAGCTCTCTTCTGTAAGAACCGGCTTCAACCATTCCATCAGTTTAGCATAATGACCATGTCCTATGAAATGCGGAAGGTTGATAAATCCGCCGATTACAGAAAGAATAGCCAGTACGATCAATGGTAAAGTCATATTAGTCGGACTTTCATGCAAATGATGTTTCTGCTCTTCAGTACCCCTGAAGGTTCCTGCGAAAGTAAGGTAATACAATCTGAACATATATGTTGCGGTAACTGCTGCTAAAATGAATAATATTACCCAGTAAACAGGGTTTTTAGCATAAACAGCCACTAAAATTTCATCTTTGGATATCATCCCTGAAAGTAAAGGGAATCCTGAGATTGCTAATGTCCCGATAAGGAAAGTAGCATGCGTAATAGGAATATATTTTTTCAGTCCTCCCATAAAACGCATATCTTGTTCTCCACCCATTGCGTGAATTACAGAACCAGCACCTAAGAATAACAATGCTTTAAAGAAAGCGTGTGTCATTACGTGGAACATTGCCGTAGTATAAGCACCAACACCTAAAGCGATAAACATAAATCCAAGCTGGGATACTGTAGAGTAAGCCAATACTTTTTTGATATCGTTTTGACGTAGTGCATAGAAACCAGCCAATGCAGCAGTTAAGAACCCTATGAATAAGATACCTCCCTGTACAGTAGGTGCCAAAGTAAATAAGAAGTTTGATCTTACTACAAGATAAACCCCTGCAGTAACCATCGTAGCGGCGTGGATCAAGGCTGAAACAGGAGTAGGTCCTGCCATCGCATCCGGTAGCCATGTATATAAAGGAACCTGAGCCGATTTACCGGTAGCACCGATGAATAAACTCGCTGTGATAAAGATGATCACTGTTCCGTCTAATTCAAATTTTGAAGAATTCTGAGCTACTGAAAGATAATCAATAGCATTCGTTTGAGAAGCGATCATAAAAATACCGATCAAAAGGGCAAGGTCACCAATTCTGTTCATGATGAAAGCTTTTCTTGCCGCTTTACCATATTCTTCGTTAGTAAACCAGAATCCGATCAATAAGTAAGAACAAAGTCCTACACCTTCCCATCCGATGAATAGAATAAGGTAATTACTACCCATTACTAAAAGGAGCATGGAGAAAATGAACAGATTCAGATAAGTAAAGAACTTATAGAATCCTTTATCATGACTCATATATCCGATAGAGTACAGGTGGATTAAAGATCCGATTCCCGTAATGATCATGATCATCATTAATGATAACTGATCAATCTGAAATCCGAAATTAACCTGAATTCCGTTGACTCTAAACCATTCAAAAGCTTTTACGATTACAGGCTGGCTTTCAGAATTGAAATTCATGAAAAGGCTTACTGCAATACAGAAAGATCCGAAGACTGCTGCTGTTGCTAGTCCGCCAACCAATATTTTTGGAAGATTTTTTCCGAATAAACCGTTAATAAGAAACCCTAAAAGTGGTAAAAGTACTATTGCATACACTAAATTTTCCATTCCTTATCCTCTTAATTTATTAAATATACTTACATCTACAGAACGGGTATTTCTATATAGCATAGCAATAATTGCTAAACCTACCGCTACTTCCGCAGCAGCAACCACCATAATGAAGAAAACTAAAAGTTGTCCGTCTCCGTTTCCTTTATACGCTGAAAAGGCAGCCAATAAAAGGTTTACAGAATTCAGCATAAGCTCTACACAACCTAAGATTACAATAGCGTTCTTCCTAAGCAATACTCCCAATACTCCCAAACAGAACAATACTGAAGAAAGAATAATGAAATATTCCAGAGGGATACTTTGTATAAATGTATTTACTTCTCCCATAATTTTATAAATCTTTTTTACCGATTAATACCGCACCTACAATACCAGCTAAAATAAGGATGGAAGCAAGTTCAAACGGTAAAACATATTCATTAAATAAAAGCCTTCCGAGGTTTTTTGTAAGCCCTACGCCTCTGTCTACATTATCTACTACGATATGGTTCTCTCTAACTCCTCTGAATACACCTAAAATACCAATCAATAAAAGCCCGGCAGTAAAAACTCCTACAAATTTCAATGCATTGTTCTTTTTACTTTCATCTGCTTTATTAAGGTTAAGCATCATCAGGATATAAAGGAATAATACCATGATGGCTCCGGCGTAAACGATAATCTGAATAATTGCCAGGAATTGAGCATTCAATAAAATGTACATACCGGCAATTGAAAACATAGTTACGATTAAGGACAAAATAGCATATAAAGGATTTCTTGCAAATACAAAATAGACAGCACTTGCCACTGCTAGAAACGCTACCAAGAAAAATAAAAACTGATCCATTATTTTACTGCATTTTTTTGTTTCTCGGATTGTCTTGCTGTGATGTCAATCCTTTCATTTATTTTTTCCACTAATTTATCTTTTCCATAGATGAAAGAACCTCTGTTGGTTTCTACATCTACCAATCTGTCAGTTAAATAGATGGCAGATTTAGGACAGGCCTCTTCACACATTCCGCAGAAGATACATCTCAGCATATTGATTTCATATACTGATGCATATTTTTCTTCTCTGTAAAGGTGTTTTTCTTCCTTAGTCCTTTCAGAAGCAGTCATTGTAATTGCTTCTGCAGGACATGCTACAGCACAAAGTCCGCAAGCTGTACATCTTTCCCTCCCTTCTTCATCTCTTTTAAGGACATGATGGCCGCGCCATACTTTTGCTCTTGGTTTTTGTACTTCAGGGTAAGCGTAAGTAGGCGAACCTTTTACTACGTTCCTTACAGCATGCTTAAGCGTAATCCCCATTCCTTTGAAAATCGCAGGTAAATAGATTTTCTCAGCAAGGGTCATTTCTTTATTAGAAACAACTTTTGATCTGTTCGTAAGTTTCATTTATTTTAATTTTTTTAGACTGAACAATGTCCAGTATTAAAAATATATTCTTATTCTCTCTTAGTTTCCAAATGCCAATATCACGGCACCTGTAATAATCAAATTCACCAATGCCAATGGAATTAAAGTTTTCCATCCCAAATGCATCAGTTGGTCATATCTGAATCTTGGAAGCGTCCATCTGATCCACATAAAGATCAGAATTCCAACGATTGTTTTAAATAAAAATGATACGATACTTAAAATACCTGCAGCATTTTCTCCCCAGTTCTGGGTTACCCATTCAATTCCTGGATAGTTATAACCTCCGAAGAAAAGAACCACGATGAATGCATTTGAAATAAACATGTTCACATATTCTCCAAACATGTATAGTCCAAGCTTCATGGATGAGTATTCCGTAGAATATCCTGTTACCAGTTCGGATTCACATTCAGGTAAGTCGAAAGGGTGTCTGTTGGTTTCAGCCAGAGCTGCAACAACAAAAATAAGGAATGCCAAAGGCTGATAGAAAATGTTCCAGTTCATACCATCAAGGGAAAAAAGCCCCCAGATTTTTCCTGAACTCTGAGCATCAGTGATCACTTTCATATCTAAACTTCCTGTCATCATAATAATGGCAAGAAGAGCCAATCCCATTGCCAGCTCATAAGAAATCATCTGAGAAGAAGCACGGATAGCACCTATTAATGAATATTTGTTGTTGGATGCCCAGCCTCCGATCATAATTCCGTAAACTCCGATAGAAGCCATACCGATGATGTAAAGAACACCTACGTCAATATTAGCTACCTGAAGATCGAATGAAGTACCTCCGATATTTAAACTTTTACCCCAAGGAATAACCGCTCCTGTGATCAGTGAAATAAACATGACCAGGGCAGGTCCCAGTACAAAAAGGAATTTTTCAGCATTGGCAGGTGTAAAGTCTTCTTTGAAAAAGAATTTTCCACCATCTGCTAACGGTTGAAGTAGAGCGAAAGGCCCGGCCCTGTTAGGTCCGATCCTGTCCTGCATGATAGCCGCAACTTTTCTTTCTGCCCAGGTAGAGTAGGCTGCTACTGTTAATGATAACAGGAACAATGCCAGTACAAGTATAAGTTTAAATGTAATTAAATCCATTTTATATTGATTTAGATATGAGATTCAGACCACCTGAAATCTAATGTCTTTAAATTAAAATTATTGTTCGTCTTTTTCGCTGATTTCCTTTGCCATCGGATTATCTAAAACTCTTAGCTCATCTTTCGGCTTTTCATAATGGTTCAGTGAAATAACTGAATGTCTGTCTATATGTCTAGGACCCTCAATATTCCAGTATTTAAGATCTTTTCTTTCAAAACGGCATGTATCACAGATAAATTCTTCCACTTCGTCCCATTGGTCTTTTCTTGCGGTAACTCTTATGATCTCATCACCTTTCATCCACAGGACAGCTTTCCCTGAACATTTCTCACATTTACATGTTGCATTCATTGGTTTTGTAAACCAGACTCTGCTTGCAAAGCGGGCGGTTCTGTCTGTTAATGCTCCTACCGGACATGCATCGATAACGTTTCCTATGAAATCATTATCCAATGCCTTGTTAAGATAGGTTGATATTTCTGCGTGATCTCCTCTGAATAGAATTCCATGCTCTCTTTCATTCGTAAGCTGATTAGCAGTAAGAACGCATCTTGCACAAAGGATACAACGGTTCATATTCAGTTTAATATGAGGTCCTATATCGTCGGCATCAAAGGTTCTTCTTTCAAATTCTGTACGTGTTCCCTCCACACCATGCTCATATCCTAAATCCTGAAGATGGCATTCTCCAGCCTGATCACAGACAGGACAATCCAGAGGGTGGTTGATTAAAAGGAATTCAGTAACGGCTTTTCTGCCTTCCTGTGCCCTTTCAGAAGTAAGGTTTTTCACTTCCATTCCATCCATTACATTTGTTCTGCAGCTTGCAACCAACTTAGGCATAGGACGAGGATCGGCTTCCGACCCTTTGGAAACTTCTACTAAGCAAGTTCTGCATCTTCCTCCACTGGTTTCCAATTTGCTGTAATAGCACATTGCAGGAGGAACAGATTTGCCACCGATCTGTCTTGCAGCTTCCAGAATGGAAGTACCAGGCATCACTTCAGTGGTTTGTCCGTCTATTGTTATTTTGAATTTTTTAACCTCTTCGCTCATATTATATGCTTTTTGCTTATGCTATTAAAGCAGATAAGCTCTTTTTATTTTTGCTTTCTTGTATTAAATGTATACCCGATTCCAAAGTTGAATTCTCCAAACACAAAATCCTGTGATGCTTTATCAGGTTTGTTATTAAGAGTTGTTTTAACATCCGGCATATTGATATATCCATACTTTCCTTCCACCTGTACAACAACGTGTCTCCATAAAACCAAACTTACACCGGCTCTTGCATCAAGACCGAATCCTGCTAAATGGAACCTGTCACTTCTTTCATTTCCCATTAACTGAACATTGGATTTTGGTACTAAAGCACCTAATCCTCCACCATAACTTAGGAAAAGATCAATATTCTTTTTATCAATAACATTGTGATATTTCTGAGCACCGATATTGATATAGTTTAATCCATCTGTATGTTCAAATGTTAAGAAATTAGAATCTCTTAAATCAACTTGTCCATTCTGAACCATCGCAGCATATTCAGGATTATTGATATATCCTTTAAAGTTAACGGTCTGGTTCTGATCCATTACATATTTCATGTGATCCATTCCTAATGTAATTCCAAAATTATCTTTTGGGAAATAGGTCACTCTGTAGTTTACCTGAGGAATAGTAATGTTGGAAAGCTTAAAATACTTTTTGAATGTAAATGGAGTAGGTCTGTCATTTGCTACAACATTACTCAACTGGAAATCGTATCCATCTCCTTTGAAATGAATATCCGAATTTGAATATGTTGAGAAATTCCAACCCCAAAATACCATTACTGATCCTTTTTTAAACGGTTCTGACTGTGCTTTTACACTTAATGTTACAACTACTAAAAATAGTAGGGATAATAATTTTGTTTTCAATTTAATGTTTTTTTAGTTTAGGAATTAACTGTAGGCGCCGGAATAGGATCTGCATAATGTGCTAATCCATAATTTTGTGTTAAACATAATTCCGGGTTTTTTACGTGCCATTCAAATTCATCCCTAAAATGACGTATTGCTGCGGCAACAGGCCATGCTGCTGCATCTCCCAAAGGACAGATGGTATTTCCTTCGATTTTTCTCTGGATATCCCAGAGAAGATCGATATCTTCCATTTTTCCTTGTCCGTTCTCTATTTTCTTTAAAATTTTATACATCCATCCGGTTCCTTCACGACATGGTGTACACTGCCCACAGCTTTCGTGATTATAGAACCTTGCCAGGGTCATGGTATGTTCTACCACACACTGATCTTCATCTAAAACAATAAAACCTCCCGAACCCATCATAGTTCCGGTAGCAAAACCTCCGTCAGCCAATGATTCATAGTTCATGTATCGCGGTTCTCCGTTTACTGTCTTAAGCAATAAATTGGCAGGTACGATCGGAACCGAGCTTCCTCCGGGAATACAGGCTTTCAGTCTTTTTCCGTTTGGAATACCACCACAATATTCATCAGAATAAATGAATTCTTCTACGGTAATAGTCATATCGATTTCATAAACTCCCGGTTTGTTGATATTTCCACAAGCGGAAATAAGTTTAGTACCGGTTGATCTTCCAACACCTATTTTAGTATATTCAGCACCGGTCATATCAATGATAGGAACGATGGCTGCAATAGATTCTACATTGTTTACCACGGTTGGTCTTTCCCAAAGTCCTTTTACAGCAGGGAAAGGTGGCTTTAGCCTTGGATTTCCTCTTTTACCTTCAAGAGATTCTAGTAATGCCGTTTCTTCTCCACATATATAAGCTCCACCTCCTCTCTGAACATAAATTTCCAGATCGAAGCCTGTTCCCATAATATTCTTACCTAAAAATCCGGCAGCTTTGGCTTCGTCAATAGCCTGTTCCAAAATGTCCGGAATCCATGAATATTCTCCACGGATATAGATATATGAAGTGTTTGAACCTAAACAATATGAAGAAATAAGCATTCCCTCAATCAAAAGGTGAGGGATGAATTCCATCAGATATCTGTCTTTGAATGTACCAGGCTCTGATTCATCCGCATTTACTACCAGGTGTCTTGGAACCCCTTCCGGCTTAGCCAGAAAGCTCCATTTCATTCCTGTAGGGAATCCTGCTCCACCACGTCCACGAAGTCCGGAAGCTTTTACCTCTTCCAGGATTTCGTCCGGTGTCATTTTCAAGGCTTTTTCAGCAGATCCGTACCCACCCTGTTTACGGTAAGTATCGAAATAGCGAATACCTTCTATATGTGCATCTTTAAGTAAAAGTTTTTTACTCATCCTTTATTTTAATTAATCCAAAGCAACTTGTCCCTGTCTGCAAAGATCAAGGATTTCATCTACTTTTTCTATCGTTAAATTTTCGTGATAAAATTTTCCCAACTGCAGCATAGGAGCATATCCACAAGCTCCCAGACATTCTGCAGGCTTTAAAGTGAACATTCCATCTTCGGTAGTTTCACCATCTTTTATATTCAGCTTGGTTCTGATATGATCCAATATCTTTTCGCTTCCACAAACCATACAAGGTCCCGTTCTGCAAACTTCCAAAACATATTTACCAACCGGTTTCATATTGAACATCGTATAAAACGTTGCTACTTCATATACTTCAATGGGTTTAATGCTTAGTAATCCGGCTACATAATCCATAACAGGGACATCGAGCCATCCTCCAAATTCTTTTTGTGCTAAATGCAAAACCGGTATTAAAGCTGACTTTTGTCTTCCTTCAGGATATCGTGCAATGATTTTTTGCACCTGCTCCAGACTTTCCGGTTTAAAAGCTATTGTTTCGTTCATTTTTTTAAATGTATTATTGTACAATGTACAATGTACTAATGACTTTATTTATTTAATCATTGCAAAATCATGAATACATTTTACAATGATACTTTTTACAATTTTACGCGTCTAATTCTCCCGCAATAATATTCATACTACACATCGTAACAATCGCATCAGAAATTACAGAACCTGTAATCATTTCAGGATATGCTTGGTAGTAAATAAAACACGGTCTTCTAAAGTGAAGTCTGTAAGGACTTCTTCCTCCGTCGCTCACTAAATAGAATCCTAACTCTCCGTTTCCTCCTTCTACCGGGTGGTATACTTCACCTTTAGGGATTTCAGTTTCCCCCATTACAATTTTAAAGTGGTAGATAAGAGCTTCCATTTTACTGTAAACATCAGCTTTTTCAGGAAGATAAAAATCAGGAACATCAGCATGGAAATCACCTTCAGGAAGATTTTCATAGGCTTGTTTAATGATTTTGATGGATTCCCAAACTTCCTGCTGGCGAACCATAAATCGGTCATAAGTATCACCCGAAGTTCCTACAGGAATAATAAAATCAAAATCTTCATAAGAAGAATAAGGCTGTGCTACTCTTACATCATAATCAACACCCGTAGCACGTAAATTAGGTCCGGTAAAACCATAGCTTAAAGCGCGTTCAGCAGTAATACCTCCGGCACCGATGGTTCTGTCCATAAAGATTCTGTTTCTTTCTAATAGATTACAGAATTCCTGGAATCTTGGTGGGAAAGTTTTTAAGAAGTCTTTTATAAGTTCATGGAATTTTGGAGTGAAATCTCTTTCAAAGCCTCCGATTCTTCCCATGTTGGTTGTCATTCTTGCACCACAGATCTGCTCATACATATCATAAATACGTTCTCTTTCGATGAACATATAGGTAAGTCCTGTAATGGCTCCTGTATCCATTCCTGTAACTCCGTTGCAAATCAGGTGGTCACCTATTCTTGCAAGCTCCATAAGGATTACACGCATATAATCTACACGTTTAGGAACGTCTACACCGATCAGCTTTTCTACAGTCATATGCCATCCCAAGTTGTTGATAGGGGCAGAACAGTAGTTCATACGGTCGGTAAGGGTAGTAATCTGGGCAAAATTTCTTCTTTCAGAAATTTTTTCGAAAGCTCTGTGAATATATCCTACAGTTTGCTCAGCATGAAGAATTCTCTCTCCGTCCATGGTTAAAACGTTCTGGAAAATCCCGTGAGTAGCCGGGTGGGTAGGGCCTAAATTGAGGGTGTATAGCTGGCCGTCAATCTGTTCCTTGCTTTCGTATTGGTTAAGTATATTAGATAATGAGTTATCTTTCATATTTTTAGGCTTTAAGCATTAAGCTAAAGGCTTTTTAGCAATTTTATTATCTTCCGAACATATTATCACTCTTATCTGTTCTGGTACCATCTTCAAGACGGTATTCCTTCAGCATCGGGTGATATCCGAGATCTTCCATATTTAAAATAGGTCTCAGATCAGGATGTCCTTTGAATTTGATTCCAAAGAAATCGAAAGTTTCTCTTTCCATCCAGTTAGCACCAGCATATAATTCCGTAAGAGAATCCACTTCCATATTTTCTCTAGGCATGAAAATTTTCAGACGGATTCGGAAATTGGTCATCATATTATGCAAATGATAAACAACGCCTATTTCTTTGTCTTCAAATTCAGGATAATGAATTCCGCAAATATCGGTCAGAAAATTAATTTCCAGCGAAGAATCTTTAAGATAGTGAATAACCTTTTTGATGTCTTCTTTTTTAATTTCCAACGTCAGCATATCATAAGGCTCTGAACTGGAAATTACAGATTCCGGAAATTCTCTTGTGATTGCTTCTAATACAAATTCGTTTGTCATTTCCGTTTAGTTACTTATGTTATAGGAATCTAATAGCTTTTGATATTCAGGCATATCTCTTCTTCGGATACTTTCGCTTTCAGCAAGAGCCTGAACCTGCATTACTCCTTCAATAATCTGCTCGGGTCTGGGAGGGCATCCCGGAACATATACATCTACAGGAATGATTTTATCAATGCCCTGTAATACAGAATAAGTGTCAAAAATACCTCCACTTGAAGCACATGCTCCAACAGCTACTACCCATTTAGGTTCAGCCATTTGAGTGTAAACCTCTTTTAGGACAGGTCCTAATTTTTTTGATATGGTGCCGCAAACCATCAGCATATCTGCCTGTCTCGGAGAGAAAGAGTTTCTTTCCATCCCAAATCGTGCAGCGTCATAGGTAGGGTTTAAGGTCGCCATAAATTCGATACCACAACAAGAGGTAGCAAATGGTAACGGCCATAAAGAAAATTTTCTTGCCATACCGATCACACTGCTCAGTTTCGTTGCGAAAAATCCTTCTCCCTCATATCCTTCAGGAGCAGGTGCATCTGTTCTTATTATTGGTTTTTGATCTGACATTTTTTAGATTTTGGATTTTAGACCCGGAATTTTAATTCAATTATTTTATCCACTTTGAATACAAAAAACTCCTCTCAAATTTTTAATTATTAAATTATAATTTCCTCATTATATATCCCAATCCAATGCTCCCCGCTTCCAAACGTAAAAGAAGGCTACAAAGAAAATGGCTACGAAAGTAAGTACCGCTAAGAATCCTTCATATCCGAATTCTCTGAAGTTTACTGCGTAAGGATAAAAAAATACGATTTCAATATCGAATAGTACAAACAATACCGCAGTCAGAAAATATTTAATCGAGAAAGGTGTTCTCGCATTTCCCTCTACAGGTATCCCACATTCCCAACTTTGATTTTTTACAGAATTCCCTTTTTTCTGGCGTGGTCCTAGAAAATGGGCTCCAAGCAAAGAAACAGCTACGAACGCAACTGCAACACCAGCTTGTATAAGAATCGGAATATAACTTTCTGGTAAATTCATTATTGCATTATTATCTCAATTTGCAAATTTACAGAATAAAGAATGAAGCATGAAATT
>NZ_JALAHD010000151.1 GCF_022712095.1 Chryseobacterium sp.
AAAAGTTAACTATATTAATTAAATAATAAATATCTCAATTGAAAGTTTCAAAATTAGCGGCGAACCTGATCGGTTCTGAAATCGTGAAAATAGGTAATGAAGTAAACGATTTAAAAGCAAAAGGTGCGGAGATTGCCAATCTTACGATCGGTGATTTAAATTCTAATATTTATCCTATACCAGCTCAGTTAAAGGAAGAGATTCAGAAAGCTTATCAGAATAATTTGACTAATTATCCGCCGGCTAACGGACTTCTTTCTCTAAGAAATGCAGTATCCAAAGATTTGAAAACCAGATGGAATCTTGATTATTCAGCGAATGATATCCTGATTACCGCCGGTTCAAGACCTTTAATTTATGCTGTTTATAAAACCATTGTAGATGAAGGAGATAAAGTAATTTATCCTACCCCTTCGTGGAACAATAACCATTATGCCTATCTTACTTCAGCTAATGCGGTAGAAGTAAAAACAAAGCCTGAAACTAACTTTCTTCCAACAGCGGATGATTTGAGACCGCACTTGGATGGAGCTGTATTATTAGCTCTTTGTTCTCCGCTAAATCCAACGGGAACAATGTTTACGAAAGAACAGCTTACGGAGATCTGTGAAATGATTTTGGCTGAAAATAAGAAAAGAGGTGAAGATGAGAAGCCATTATATTTAATGTATGATCAGATTTATTCTAACCTTACATTTGGAGCACTACATGTTGATCCGGTGTCTCTTTTTCCTGAGATGAAAGAGTACACAATCTATATTGATGGAATTTCTAAATGTCTTGCTGCTACAGGAGTACGTGTAGGTTGGGGATTCGGTCCTTCTCACATTATCGACAAAATGAAAGCGCTTCTTACTCACGTAGGAGCCTGGGCACCAAAACCGGAACAGGAAGCTACTGCAAAATATTATGAAAATACAGACCAGGTCAATGCTTTTGTAAACGACTTTAAAGGAAAACTTGAAGCGAGTTTAAAAATTCTTCATCAGGGAATTCAGAATCTGAAAGGAAAAGGACTGGCAGTGGAAAGTATCGAGCCGATGGGAGCACTTTATCTTACTATTAAATTAGATTATATAGGAAAAACAAAACCTGACGGAAGTGTTATTGCTAACTCTTCTGATCTGGTATTTTATTTAATCAATGAAGCAGGAGTGGCTTTAGTACCTTTTTCAGCTTTTGGAGAAGAAAAAACAGAACCTTGGTTCCGTGCTTCTGTAGGAGGATTAGCCATCAGTGAAATAGAAACGATGCTTCCTAAACTGGCAACTGCTTTAAATAAGTTGTCATAAATTTGTTATGAGTTATAAGTTCTACAATTTTAAAGGATTGTATGTTAAGCTTATAACTCATAATTAATAACTTATAACTATATGAAGATTATAGCGGTTATTCCAGCACGTTATGAAGCGAGCCGGTTTCCTGGAAAATTAATGCAGATTTTAGGAGAAAAAACAGTTATTGCAACTACTTATAATAATGTAGTGGAAACAGGTTTGTTTGACGAAGTTTTTGTGGCTACAGATTCTGAAATTATTTTTGAAGAGATTCTTAGCCATGGTGGTAAAGCGGTCATGACGGGACAACATGAGACAGGTAGTGACAGAATCGCAGAAGCAGTTCAGAATATTGATTGTGATATCGTGATCAATGTTCAGGGTGATGAACCTTTTTTAAAGCTTGAACCATTGAAGCAGCTGATAGAAGTCTTTAAAGAAGATGATAATCAGGAGATTTCTTTAGCTTCATTAAAAATTAAACTTACTGAAAAAGAAGAAGTCGAAAATCCTAATAATGTTAAAGTTATTACAGATAATAATGGATTTGCCTTATATTTTAGCCGTTCTGCTATTCCTTACCACAGGGAAGTTTCTTATGATGTAGACTATTTCAAACATATCGGAGTGTATGCTTTCAGAAAACATGCTCTGATTCAATTTTCCAAACTTGAAATGAAGCCTTTGGAAATAGCTGAAAAGATAGAATGTATCCGTTACCTGGAATATGGAATGAAAATTAAAATGATAGAAACCAACTTTATCGGTGTGGGCATTGATACTCCGGAGGATCTGGAAAAAGCAAGGAAACTGATCTGATATCAGAGAATGATACTTTATATCAAAGAATCAAAATCATGCTTTCCACTTTACTTTAGCATACATTAACAATATAATTAATAACAAAACCTTATATTTGGATTTATAAACTGAATTAATGAAGAGATTACTGTTAGTATTGGTGTTGATTTTTTCACAGATTTCCTTTGCCCAGACTGCAAAAGAGATTATCGATAAAAACATTGAATTATCCGGCGGATTAACGAATTGGAAGCTTTTGAATTCCGTATTGTTACAGGGAAAAGTAGTTTTGGGAATTAAAGATGAATATCCTATAAAAATATATCAGCAGCGTCCTAATCTTACTAAAACTGTTATTACCATCAATGGCAAAGAGGTAGCAATAGAAGGGTATGACGGTAGTAAAGGATATGGAATGAACTATGCCACCAATAAGCTTCAGGAATATACAGACTATATTCCGGAAAGTTTTGATAATGATTTTATCGATTGGGAGAATAAGGGTTTTGAAGCTAAATATTTAGGAAAAGAAAAACTGGGCAATGTGTATTGTCATAAGGTAGAGCTTACTAAAAATGTGAATAAAAATATTTATTATTTTGATGCACAGACTTTTATGCTTTTGAAAGAGATCAAAAAGGATGATACGCTAGTATATTCCGATTACAGAAAAGCAGGAAATCTGGTAATGCCTTTCAGAATAGAATCATCTAATCCGAAGAAAAATGGAGATTATGTAATGCTGTTAAATAAAATTGAGATCAACAAAGTATTTCCTAAT
>NZ_JALAHD010000152.1 GCF_022712095.1 Chryseobacterium sp.
CAGAAAATTCATAAAACATGCAAATTTAGTGATAATAAAATTATAGATCTATTTTTGTGGGGTATTAAGTGTTATTTTTTATCTTTATCTTATGAAAAAAGTGTCAATAATATTTCTTTTGGGAATAAGCTCTTTAGTATTTTCTCAGAAAGTGTCAAAAGTGTCCGAAAGTAAAAGCTCTGGTGATAAAGCTTTATTAGTGGAAGCTGATAACTCCAAAGCTGCATTGGAAGAAAAGAAAAGGATTGCTGCGGAAGAAAAGGCTAAACTTCCTAAACCTTATGATCCTAAGGCAGATGCACAGAAAGATATCAATAATCTGATTGCAAAAGCACAGAAAGAAAATAAAAATATTCTACTGCAGGCGGGAGGAAACTGGTGTATCTGGTGTCTAAGATTCAATCAGTTTGTTCAGACCACACCGGAACTGAAAGAGATTGTGGATAATAATTATCTTTATTATCACCTCAATTTTTCTCCTGATAATAAGAATGAAAAAGTCTTTGCTCAATATGATAATCCGGGAGATAAATTTGGATATCCGGTTTTTATTATACTGGATAAAAATGGAAAAATGATTCATATACAAAGAAGTGATGTATTGGAGCAGGATAAAGGATATAGTAAAGAAAAAGTAATGGAGTTTTTCAATAACTGGACGCCCAAATCATAATATAAAGCCGGGATTTATTCTCGGCTTTCTTATTTCTTTTCTATTGAAGAATAAATGTATTTTTTTATCAAAATGTAAGATTATTGATAAATATCATAAATGTGATTTCTCTAACCTATTTGATTGAAATTAATTTACTTATAGCTGATAAAGATATGTATGAGTCATGCCTACACGGCTGAATAAGTGAAAAAAATCTTTGAAATTTATGGTTTGGTGATAAAAAATGTGTAGTTTTAATAAAAAATTATAGCCGTGAGAAGGATAATTTATTTGGTTCCCCTACTGTTTTGTTATATTATTCAGGCACAATGTTCTAACTGTACTGTTAGCAATCCTACAGATCCCAATTATCAGTTTCCTGATAATTCAACAGTCTGTTTTACTGCCGATATGACTTTTAATAATCCCAGTTTTGGAGAAAATGTTCGTATTTGTATTTCTTCGGGAGTGACAGTTCAGTTTCAGAATAATGTTTCTGCTTTGAATAATTCTATACTTTATTTTGATGTTCATGGTTCTCTAAATTTTAATCAAACTACTACAAGTGCTGCTAACCTAGATGTCCATGTGTATAATGGAGGTGCTATTACAGTTGGAGGAGGAAATGGGAATATGAACCTAGAAGGTTCTACAAATAGAATAGCTAATGAAGGAACTATTATTTTAGGAGTTCTGCAGTTAGGAGATAATACGAATAATATTATTGATAATTATAATCTTTTAACAATAAATGGGAATCTTAATATGAGTAATTCTGCAATGACGCAGTTCAGGAACTGGACAAGCGGAACAATGAATCTCAATGGGAATTATACCAATAATGAACAAAGTTTTTATATTAACTGTGGAACTATTAACTCTCAAAGCGGTTTTAATATCAATGGGGGGAAAATTTACAATACAGGAACATTTAATGTTTCAGGAGATGTTAACCTTTCCGGAAACTCCAGTGAAATTTTCAATTATGGCAAATTTATTTCCAATGGAAATATGAATAATGCTCCTTCAGATGCGATTATCTATAATGAAGGATATATGTTTATTAATCAGTATCAGGGTGGAAATGCTCCTTTCAGAGGTCCTGCTTCATCTACTAAAAAAGGATATATTGAAGTACAGAATGCCATACAGGTCAATAATGCTACTATGGGACCTAATCTTGATTTTAAAAGAACTACAGGAACTTCCGATCAGAGTACTGTATTTATGAATAGCAATCCTACATTTCTTTCCAATGTTACTTATGACTGTGCTTCGACCAATGAGTGCAGTGCTCCTTTAGTAACAGATGTGGACTTTTGCCCTACCATTAATGCAGAGCTTCCCCCGATGGCCGTAGACGATACTTATACTATCAATGCAGGAGGTTCTTCTGCGGGTACTGTACTAGATAATGATTTTGAAACATACGATGGACCTCAGGCTACTCTTACAAATGTGATCTTAGCACAGGTATCCACTACTAATACCAATATTAATCTGAATGTATCAGATGCTCATATTGAAGTGGGATCGGGAACACCATCGGGTACATATACTCTTGTATATCAGATTTGTCAACAGGCAGCACCTACGAATTGTGACACAGCCACAGATACTATAATTGTTCCGGCAGCAGCTACCTGCTATAAACCGGCAGTAACCGCAGGAACAGAACTTTCATCACATTACGGTATTACTTCACTGGAAAGAGCTCAGGGAGGAGATAATAACTGGCCAGGGGCAAGAAAAGGAGCATGGACGGTTCTAGAATCGAAAACAAAAGGTTTGGTGTTAAACAGGCTTTCCGATGCTCAGGTAGCAAGTATTCCTGCAGCGGATCTGAAAGAAGGAATGATTGTGTATAATACTACTCAAAATTGCTTGCAGGTTAATATTGATGGAACATCGACAGGTTGGAGATGTTTTAATACTCAAAGTTGTCCGGATTAATTTAAATCATGTTAAAAATGAAAAAGATTAGCTTTTTAACTCCGTTTTTGATTTCAGCGGCTCTGTCCGCACAGGTTGCAATAGGTAAGACTACATTAGAGTCTTCTTCCTCTTCCATAGAGTTTGGAGATGAAAATAGGGGAGTGGTTCTTCCATGGGTAACCGATACTTCCAGTGTGCAAAGCGCTGTTAACGGAACTCTCGTCTTTGATACTTCGGATCATAAAGTTAAAGTTTACGAAAATAATGACTGGGTTGATCTTTCAGTAGACACTACAGGAATAGCAGATACTACATTACAGGATTCTTTGAATGAGAATGTAAACGCTAAAGTTGCGATAGGAACCGCTACTGCAACTCCAGGGATACTTGTATTAGAAGATACAGATAAGGCAATGATTCTCCCTAAAGTGGCAGATCCGCATCTTAATATCATTTCTCCGGCTCCGGGAATGATCGTTTATGATACCAATAAAAAATTACTAGCTGTTTTTAACGGTACCGTCTGGACATTCTGGGGAGAATAAAACCCACTACATAAGATTTCTGATCGCAATTTTAATAGGATGGGATAGGAGTATGATAAAAGCTGTAATAAGTGCTACCCAAAATAACCCTGTGAAAATCTCCATATTGGAAAGCAAAATAGCCTGGGCAGATATCTTCGCTTTAAAAGCTCCTGCTGTTAAAGAAAGAGATTCATTTACGGGTAATTTTATAATATTGGCTCCGAATAACTGATTCCATTGAGAATAAAAAACAGGATTGGTTTCCGTAAAATTATAACTTAGACTATCCGCATGTTTTAGGGTAAGTGTAAGCATTAGATTTTGCATAATTGCATATCCTATGGCAGTGGTCCAAAAACGGGCAGATGTGCCAATAGCACTACCATTAGCTACATAATCGTTGGGAAGTCCTGCTATTATATAAAAAATCAATGGTGTAAATAACAAGCCCTGTGCAACTCCCTGTAAGAAAAGAGGTGGGCAGATGGTTGCCAGAGTAGTATCCGGATAGAAAGTATAAGTAAACCATGCACAATCTATTGAGAGTAGCAGAAAACCGGTAAAGAAGACAATTCTTGATGAGATTCCCCGGATCAGACATACTCCTGATAAAAATATACCTATGACAGTTCCTCCCACATTCCAGTACTGAATATTTACAATATAGTCCCAGGGCCATTTCCAAACTGTAGCCATAATACTGTATACATTATTAAGACCAGCTCGGATCACATAAAAAATAAAAAATAAAAGAGCCCCAATGATAACATTCTTATAAGTAAGAACTTCAAAGTGGAATAGCGGTCTTTTCGCGTTTCTTTGCTTTAAAATAAACAGTCCTCCACACAGCATGAATATAAATAAACACATGATGATAACATTGGATTCAAACCACATCAGTCTTTTGCCATAAATAATGGCATATCCGCCGGCCTGCATAGAAATCCATAATAAAAACCAGCTTTCCAGATCCAATTGGTATAAAGGTTTTTTAGGGAAAAATCTGTTGGTATTAAATATGGCAAAACCTATAATTAAAACAAATATATGGAAATAGACAATTATAAGAATCATATGCTGATAATCGTAATTCTGAATACTGAACTTCAATAATGAAGTGGTTATAGTACCTCCACACAGCATAATTGTGTACATAAATAAGTAAGCTAACACTCTGGCGTGTTTTGTTTTTAGTTCAGCAGTGATAAGAGGAAGGAAAATTGCTCCTTCCAGTAATCCGAAGGCCCCTTCTAAAAACCTTACTACGAGGATAACGTGATAATCATTCGTGACGGATAATATGTAGAGCAATATAATCGATATAGAGGACATTAACAGGACATAGTATTTCACACTGAAATAAGCCATAAATCTGGGCAGAACAAAAAGAGTAACCACAATGGTCCCATACATCAAAATCAATAAGTATTGGACATCGTCAGAGTCAACATCCATAAAAGATGATGTAAATGCACTGTTCGAATGAAAGAGTGACATTAACATCAAATGGGGAAACAGTGCCATAATAAGAATTGGCAGTTTCATCCATTGTGGTACCCAGTTATGATAAATAGAATTATGTTCCATTTTTAATTTGCTTTCTTAGCACTTACCAAAACATTCATTCCAGAAAGCAGTTTTTCGTCGTCTTTATTGTTATCTAAAATAATTTTTACAGGGAATCTTTGCTCGATTTTCACAAAATTTCCGGTAGCATTATCTGGTTTTACCAAAGAAAACTGAGATCCTGAAGCTGGAGATACAGATGCAATTTTTCCTTTGAATTCTATATCGGGAAAGGCATCAGCTTTAATAATAACTTCTTGATTCTGATCAATCTGCCCCAATTGAGTTTCTTTAAAATTGGCAATTACCCATTTTTCTTTACTTACAATTTGTACCAAAGCCTGCCCCTCTTTGATCAGTTGTCCTTCCTGAATAGTTTTTTTTCCCACCCATCCGTCATAAGGAGCAGTGATTATAGTATAAGAAAGAAATAGTTTAGCATTGTTTAAGCTTGCAGAACTTTGCTGTATCTGGCTCTTTGCAGGAGCTACTTTAGTCTGTTGCTCGCTGGCACCTGCTCTTACAGCATTTTTTTGTTGTTCCAGTGCTAAAAGATTAGCTTTTGCCTGTTCATAAGAAGCTTTTATGTTTTCAAATTGCTGTTCTGTAGCAGCATCCTGTTCAAGAAGGTTTTTATAACGTTTATAATCCTGTTCCGTTCTCCATATATCCACTTTAGCAGAAGCTATTTTAGCATCGATAATTTTTGTGTCACTTTCTTTTGTATTTACGCCACTCTGGATAGTGGTTATATTTTCTGAATTGGCCTGCAGATTGGCTTCAGCCATTTTAACCTGATTTACAAACTCCCTGTTATCAATAATGATCAGTGTATCTCCTTTTTTTACCAACTGGTTTTCATTAAACTTTATCGTCTTTATAAAACCGGATACTTTACTTGAAATAGGGGTAATATATTGTTCTACCTGAGCATCATTGGTTGTTACATTTTTTCTGGAAAACAGATAGAAACTTATCATTCCGGCGACCCCACTGATGATAAGGATCCACGCTAATAAAGAGATCGTTTTATTGATTCTTCTTTCCTTTCTGGTCAATTGTTTCTTTGTCATAGCTATTATAAATTTCCAATAGTATACTGGAGTTGGTAGTATTTTAATTGTCGGTTGATTTGTACAGAAATAAGATTAGACTGAGCTTCCAGATAAGCATTGTCTGCATCGATAAGCTCAGTGATAAGGCTTAATTTATTAGCATATTTGGTTCTTACGATACGGTAGTTTTCTTTTGCCTGCTCAATTGCTTCTTTAGCAATTTTAACTTTCTCTTCTGTTTCTTCAAATTTTTTGTAAGCCTCAAAAACATTATGTCTTATTTTCTCTTCATTTTCCTCAATCTGAAGCTTTGCCAGATCTATATTTTCTTTAGCTTCCTGCATTTTATATTTGTTCTTATACAGGCTTTCAATAGGGTAGGTAAGGTTAACCCCGATCATTCCTAAACGATAAGCATAAGGCTCAGGAGGAAAGAAAAGCATATTTGGATATTTAAGGAAATATTCTCCTCCTGCTGTTATTTTGGGTAAATAATTAGCTTTAATAATTTTTTGGTCAAGCTCTTTCAATGAAAGGTTTTTCTTGGTGATTTCTACAGATTCGTTCTTGTTTAAAGCAGTATCCGTTAATTCATTGACATAAGGAATGTCGGCACCTTCAGAAACCAGATCAGTAGTTTCTACATGTACTTCCTGTTCTTCAGGAAGAGATAGAATTGTTTTAAGTTTATGCTCAGCGATTTGAATACTGTTATCCAGTTCTGTCCAGCTCATTTTATGATTGGAAAGCTGTAATGATGTTCTCAATACTTCATTGTAGGTAACCACACCATTATTTTTAAGTGTTTTTACCTGTCTGATATTGACAGAATCTTCTCTCATTTTTTGATTAATAAGATCCTGCTGTTCTTTCAGATGGTGGATTTGAAGATAGGCTGTGATAATTTCCATTTTAAGCAGTCTTTCATCCCGATGGGTATTCAGTGCTGAAATTTCACTGTCCAGAGACGCTTTCTTCTCAGTGTTTTTAATTTTTCCTCCCATATAAACGGGAATTGATGCTGATAATGTAAAATCATACATTCCGTTAATCACATCATATTTGGTAGATTGATTGAATACGCCATTCTCATATTGATTAAGATTTGTAAGTTGTGTGTAGCTGGCATGAAATTCAAAATCGGGTAATTTTTCCATTTTGAGATCTTTCTCTCTCGTCTCGGACATCGTGTGTTTCAAATGGCTGATCTGAATATTTTTATTATTTCTTAATCCCAGCTCTATAGCTTGCTGGAGGCTTAGATTCTGATAATCTATCATTTGTGATTGAGCTGTAAAACTTATTAGAAATAAGCACAACGCAATGCATTGATATTTACAAGCATGAAATATCATTTTCATAATTTTAATACGGGTTTTTTGCTAAATTGATTTTGATATTGCAAATTTACGACAGCATATAAGAGACCTTATTTGTGAAAACAGAAAAAGATTTGCTCATTTACGCCAAATTCGTTTTTTTTTACTTAGTTTTATTCTATGAAAAATACCCATTACGAGGAGCTTGAGGAGGAAGATGCAGAATTTTATGTGTATCATGTTCTTACAGGGAATATACAGACGGAAAAGCATACTCATACCTCTGCACAGCTTATTTATGCAGAAGGAGGGATTGTGCATATTTTTACTGAGTTCAGGCACTGGTATCTTCCTGCAAGATGTTTTATGTGGATTCCTGCTGGTGTTCCTCATTATATATTGAGTTTCAGTCCTAAAGTAGATTTATATGATTTCTATTTTAAAAAAGAAGAAATTGAGGACGAATTCTTTGATACCATTAATATCTATTCGGTAAATAATCTACTCCGTGAAATGATCATGTATACTAAAGACTGGAATGGGAAAATTACAAAAAATGATGAATCCAAATATTATTTTCTTAAAGCCTTAAAAGGGATTTTGCCGGAGAAAAGAGACAAGAGGCTAGCCTTTCCGGTACAGCATCCTTTCCCTAAAGATGAAACTCTGCTTAAGGTAGCAAGGTACATTAATGCTAATCTGGAAAAGAATCTTACTATTGGAGCTACTGCTAAAGAATTCGGAATGAGTACCAGAACATTATCCCGAAAGTTTAAAGAGATTTTAGGGATGAATTATGTGCGTTTTTTAAGAGCTTTACGGATTACACGGTCTTTAGAACTGATGTCGGAATCTAAATATAATATGTATGAAATCGCAATGATGGTGGGATATAACAGTCTGTCTTCTTTTAGTAATATTTTTAAAAAGGTAATCGGAATTCCTCCTACAGAATATTACCAGCGGTTAAAGGGAGATAAATAATGGAGATAAAACGGAAAAACCACTTCTCAATTGAAGTGGTTTTATATGGATAAGAATTTGGTTCTTACTAAGCTTCTTCAGATGCTGGTTTAGCCTCTTCTTTTTTAGGAGCAGCTGGCTTAGGAGCCTCAACCGGAGCATCAGATACGATATCAAATTCGTAGTTGTACTCAACATTTCTGTGAAGTCTAACAAGAGCAGTAAATTTACCGGTTCTTTTGATAGTGTTTCCAGGAATTTTGATGTATTTTTTATCAACTTCTACACCAGCTTTAGCAAGAGCTTCAGAAAGGTTTGCGTTGTTGATAGATCCGAATAATTTATCACCTGTACCTACTTTAGCAGGAATAGTGATAGATGTTTTCTTTAATTGTTCTACTACAGCGTTAGCAGCAGCGATTAATTTAGCTTCTTCTTCTTTTCTAGCTTCTAGTGTAGCTTCTAGAGCTGTTTTGTTTTTTGGAGTAGCTAAAACAGCATATCCCTGAGGAAGTAAGAAGTTTCTAGCGTAACCAGGTTTTACGTTTACTGTGTCAAATTCAAGACCTAAATTTTCAACGTCTTTTTTTAAGATAATTTCCATTGTTGTTGTCCTTTTGCAGATTTTGGTCTTCCAAAATCAAGTTAGAATTAATGATTTATTCAGCAACAAAAGAAGAGGCAAAACCTCTTCTTTTATTTATTTTTTGTTGTCTTATTTTAATAAGTCAGCCACATAAGGCATTAAAGCAAGATGTCTTGCTCTTTTGATAGCAGCAGAAACTTTTCTTTGATATTTTAAAGAAGTTCCGGTGTATCTTCTTGGTAAAATTTTACCTTGTTCGTTTACGAATTGTAATAAGAAATCAGCATCTTTATAATCTACATGCTTAATTCCAAATTTTTTGAATCTACAATATTTCTTTTCAGATTTTGTATTGATGTCAAGCGGAGTAAGGAATTTTACTTCTGATTCTCCTCCAGCTGAGGCTTGTTTTGCCATTTCGTCTATTGCCATGTCTTGTCTTTTTTAAGGGTTAATAATTAAGCTTTAGCTGCTTTTACTTTAGCTCTTCTAGTTACAGCGTACTCAATAGCATGCTTGTCTAGTCTAGTTGTAAGGTAACGGATTACTCTTTCGTCACGCTTGAAAATTAATTCAAGATCAGAAACGATATTTCCTTCTCCTTTAAACTCGATTAAAGTGTAGAATCCATTCTTTTTCAATTGAATAGGATAAGCTAGTTTTTTTAATCCCCAGTTTTCTTTAGCAACGATTTCGCAGTTTCTTTCTTTTAAGAAATCCTCAATTTTTTTCACTGCTTCCTCCACCTGTGCGTCAGATAGAACGGGAGTTAAAATGAAAACAGTTTCGTAGTTGTTCATAATGTTAAATAAATTTGTTAATTATTTCGAGGTGCAAAAATAGATATTTTATTTATAATACACAATAATGTTGTGGAATATTTGCAAAAATGTGCTTGTGAAAATGAACCCGATTGAAAAAGTTATATTCAGTTTTTCTGATTTCTTATTTCTGACAGAAAATTTACTTTAATCACGTCATACAGGGAATGTCTGCTTACTAATAAAGAAACGATAGATGAAACCATTCCGGCAAGCATTAAATGAAATATTAAAGAATGTCTGTCTGTCATTTCCAGAACAATAATAGCAGAAGTAAACGGCGCTCTTGTAATCCCAGTAAGAAATGCTACCATTCCGCCAAGGATAACCACATTAGTTTCATGCGGGCTTAAATGTATAATTCCTGAAATTACCGATCCAATGCTTGCGCCTGCAGTAAGGGCCGGTGCAAAGATTCCGCCTGCTCCTCCTGAAGTGAAAGATAGGGCAGGACCAAGCATCCTCAAAATAGGAATATACCACTCTTCATGCTTATTGGAGGTGAAAAGCACCCGTTCCATGATTTCTTTTCCGGATCCTAAAACCTCTCTGCTGATAAAATAAGCAATAGAGGCAATGATTAGAGCGGAGATGACAAGAAAGATGATATGGGCTTTATCTGTTTTTAATCTTTTTTTCCATTTGGTGATTTTAAGCATTAATACGGACAGCTGACTGGCGAGAATGCCGGAGATTCCTGCAACAAGAATAATCGGAAACATTACGGTTAATGAAATATCACTTGTTTTAGGATATCCTAGATATAGATAAGATCCTGCCAGAGTTTGAGCGGTAAGTCCGGCAATAATTACGGCTGTAAATAAAGCTGTTTTGAAGTAGTTGATGTGGGTTTTGGAAAGTTCTTCCACAGCGAACACAATACCGCCTAAAGGGGTGTTAAATGCAGCTGCCAGGCCTGCTGCTGCTCCGGTCATAATCATATTCTTTTTGGATATTTTAGGCCACCAGTCAGGAAGGAATTCATTTACTTTCCTAAACACGGATCCTGCGATCTGGATGGTAGGTCCCTCACGTCCCACAGCACCACCTCCGATGACCAGGATAACAGAAGAAAGGATTTTAAAGAAAATAATTTTGATACTTAAAAGATGATTGATCTTTCTGTGTTCTTTAGGGTTGGCAAGTTCTACAGCTGCCATTACTTGTGGAATGCCACTCCCTTTGGCATACGGTGCAAATTCTTTTACCAGCCACCATGACAGAACAAAACCTATAGGCGCAATAATAAAGATCATCCAGTCGTGCCAGTTGATAATAAGCTCTAGTAACTTTTCTCCCCATGCAAATATTTTAGCATACATAACAGCAAAAACTCCGGTGATTACCGACCCTACCCAGAAAGGGATGGCCTGAAGCAGATTATACTTTAAGCGCTCATTCCGGATATTGTCAAATGACTTTTTTAGGCTTCTGCGGATGTATGTGAATACTTTTAACATGATATAAATATGTGTTTTTGATCATGTTTTATGAAGATTACCAAAGAAA
>NZ_JALAHD010000153.1 GCF_022712095.1 Chryseobacterium sp.
GTTTATAGCTGCATGATTGATTTAAAGTTCCTATACAGGAATGATCATCACCGATAACTAATAAATCAGTGAATCCGTTATGATCGAAATCGGTTTTATAAAAGCTTTTGTTTAGATCTAATTGATTAGCTAGTTTTAAATTTTCTTGGGATTGTAAGTCATCATTTTTGAAATCCTGGATTCTTTTTACGTTATAATTAATGAATGATGAGTCTATTCGTCTTACCAAAGTCTGAACTTCATTTACAGATTGAATAGAATCAATTTCTGTTTCGGTAATTGAAGATTTTTTTTTGCAGTTAAAAATAGCTATAGGAATTGTGAGTATTAAAGATATGGATAATATAGATTTTAATATTTTCATTTCCAGATTTTTATAAATTCAGCTATTCCGTTTTTTATTCCCAAGAAATAATCTCCTTTTTTGAATTTGGGAAGTATTTTTTCGTTCATCACCTGCTCACAGATTTCATCTGTCAATATATTTTCAACTCCTTTCCCTGTTGAGATTTTTATTTTTCTCAATTTAGAACTGTACACTATAGTAAGTCCATTATTTTTTCCGGGATCTCCGATTCCCCAATGATTAGACAAATCAAGTGCATATTGATCAAAATTATTTTCGTTCAGATTTTTGTTGATAGAAACAATTGCAATTTTATTGGTTGTTGTTTTATCATATTCGGAAAGGATTGTATTTAAATTCTGGATTTCTGCTGAGGTGAGTGTATTTTCATAATCTGAAACATACCCTAAAGATTCAGGGAATGAAGTGACAGAATTTTCCGATATATATTGATGTTGTTTTTCCTTACTCTGATTGTTTTTGCATTGGAGGAATGCTAACATAACAAAGGAGAGTATAATTAATTTTCTCATTGGCATTTCCTGATTGTTAATAATTACTTCCTCAAAATTTTGTCCATGGTTTTACCCTTTGCCAGCTCATCAATCAGTTTATCCAGATAACGGACCTGTTGTATAAGCTTATCTTCAATTTCTTCCACACGATACCCGCAGATCACTCCTGTAATCTTTGAAACGTTCGGATTCATTTGTGGTGCCTGGGAGAAAAAATCTTCGAAGTTTGTTTTGTTATTGATATGATATTGTAATGTTTCTTCATTGTAGCCTGTCAGCCAGAAAATGATTTCATGCACTTCGGACCGGCTACGGCCTTTTTTCTCAGCTTTTGCAATATAATGCGGATATACGCCGGCAAAAGACATTTTGTATACTCGGGAGTTATTATTCATGCTGTTGATAACTGAATTGAGTGAAATTTATTCATGCAATATAATCAATTTTATAAGGCCAGAATTCAGTGTGACGAGTGTCGGGATAGAGAGGAGTTACTGTAGTTTTTTCGAAATTATCTTTTTTATTGTTGTTTTTAGATATAAAATCTCTGAATTAATCGGGAATATATCGAAACGTATTATTTTATTCGGACCAGTCCTTGACGTTGTATCCTTTAACTCCTGAAAATTCTATTTTCTCTATTTTCAAAGATGAAAAAAACTGAGCAACAGTTGGGTTCCAAACAGCATGATTTTGCTCCATTAAACTAACTACCTGACTAGGTATTTCCTCTTCAAATGTTATGATGATTAGAGGATAGACAAAAGAGTTTCTGGAAGCAGCTCCTAACATATTAACATCACAAAGGAATATTTTGAGGACATAATATTTTGTACTAGGTACTATTTTGGGATCAAAAATCCACCCTTTTACATTTATATTTTTATTTTGTAATTCACTATAAAAATTGGAAAAAGGCTTTCCATAAAACTGAGTTTTATTAGGAATTATGGAATTTAGTTTAGGAACAATATCATTATAAAAGTTAATATAATCTGAAGCTGTTTGAGCTTTTATATTTCCTGTAATAAGAAATAAACTGAATAAAAATATTGCTTTAGTTATTAATAAACTTTTCATAAAATCTTATTCTGGAAATTATTTTTTTAAGAAAATAGAATTTCACTTGGCTGAATAATCTGTACTATTATATCCTCTTACTCCAATAAATTTTATACTTTCAATTTTAAGATTTGCAAAAAACTCAGCAAAAGTAGGGTTCCATTGCGCATGATACTGGCTAATCATATTATTTACCTGATTCGGTATTTCATCTTTAAAAGTAATAGAAATACGCGGGTCATTATAGGAGCTAATTGATGCAATACGAAGCATACTCATATCAGAAAGAAATAATTTCAAAATGTAGTATTTTGTTCCTGGAGTAACTTTTGTATCACAAAATAATCCGACAACTTTCACATCCTTATTTTGTAACTCATTATAAAAATTAGAAAATGGCTGGTCATAAAATTGGGTTTTATTTGAAATAATAGGATTCAATTTGGTTATGGTATTATTATAGAAGGTTATATAATCAGTATTTGTTTGAGCTTTTATATTTTCTGTAATAAGAAATAAACAGAATAAATGCATTACTTTAGTTATTAATAGTTTTTTCATTGTTATTTTAGAGATAAAGCCCATGAATATCGAAACGTATTATTTATTCGGACCAGTCCTTGACGTTGTATCCTTTAACTCCTGAAAATTCTATTTTCTCTACTTTCAAAGATGAAAAAAACTGAGCAACAGTTGGGTTCCAAACAGCATGATTTTGTTCCATTAAACTAACTACCTGACTAGGTATTTCATCTTCAAATGTTACAGACATTCGGGGAGAACGAAAAGAATTTTCTTTTGCTACCCGAAGCAAACTCATATCAGAAAAAAATAGTGTTAAGACATAATATTTTGTGCCAGGTACTATTTTGGGATCAAAAATCCAACCTTTTACACTTATATTTTTATTTTGTAATTCACTATAAAAATTGGAAAAAGGCTTTCCATAAAACTGA
>NZ_JALAHD010000154.1 GCF_022712095.1 Chryseobacterium sp.
AAGGTGCACTAGGAGCACTTGCCGTAGTAGGTGTTGCACTGATTGCTAAAAAAGCAGCGAAAAGAAAAAGTTTTATAAAAGGTGTCTTTAACGAATATGGAATAAAAGAAAGGTCTCCGTTTGGACTTGCCGATAAAATCAGAGAAATGAATGATGAGCAATATCAGGAGCTAAAAGGAAAATTCAAAAAAGAATTCCAATCCGGATGCTGCAGGTCGAGACATGAAAAGTTTGAAGCATAGTCTTTTAAAAACTAAATTTGAAATTGTTTAATTTCGGGACAGAAAGCTTTGCTTTCTGTCCCGAAATTTTTTTATTCTCGCTATTATTGTGTGAAAGCGTGTTGAAATATTCCCCCTTTAATTAAGGAATTCGGAAAATAAATCCTTATTTTTGTGTGGTTATACACCATTCTATTCGTGAAGGATTACTATTATTTTCTTGGAATTTCTCAGGATGCCTCAGAAGAAGACATCAAAAAAGCCTATAGGAAACTTTCTTTAAAATATCATCCTGATAAAAATGAAAATGATGATTTTTTTGCTGATCGTTTCCGTGAGATCCAGGAGGCATATGAAATGCTCAGTGATCCTGCCCGCAGAAAAACATATGATCAGAACTTAGAAAGCCATCAGAGAAGTTTCAGATATAATATACCTCCAAGCATAAAAAGCTTTACTGCCAATAAAGTTCATGCTAAAAAAGGAGAAGAGATTATTATCAGTTGGCAGACACAGAATGCAGATGTGGTAAAGGTTCTTCCTTTCGGGTTGGAGAAAGCTTATGGAGAAAGAACTTTTAAAATTACCGAGTTTAAAGATGGTAAATTTCAGATTCTGTTGCATGTAACCAATTCTTTGCTGCATAAAACTATAGTTCAGGGAATAACGATTACAGAAGTTTTTGAAAACAAGACGGAAAAATTTAGGAATGAAGCAGAAGACTTATTTAAATCACAGCCTAAAACACTACAAAACCCTAAAGGACAGCCTAAAATATTCCAGATAATTCTGGCAGTATTATTTATATTGCTGGCAGTGTATTTTCTGATAAAAAGCTTTGATTAAGCTAATTTCTTTCTTCCCGGACACTTTTTACATCTTTTTCCTTTCTTGAATTTTTTACAGCAAGATTTTTTCTCACAGAATAATTCCTCATTTTTAAAAGAATAAGGCGTTAAAGGTGGTACTTTGAAAGGTACGATTGCATTCATGATGCAAATATATTAATTTAGAATAAATATAATTAAGGTTAATCTATAAATATTCTTAAAATTCAAAAATACTTTTTATTTTTTATTTAACGCCTTGATTTTCAGTTTTAAAAATTGAGGGAAGAAGAGCATTGGATTCTAAAGGCATGACCCTGCTGAGTATTAAATTTCTGGACACTTCCATAATTTCCTTCTACACCTATGCGTAATTTTTTATAGGGCTGAAAAACAATATTCAAACCTCCGTTTTGAAAGTTTCTCAGCATATCTCCCGGTATAAAAGATTTTTTTCCTACCTGAGAATAGCTGTAATAGGCTACTGAGCTCCATTTGGGACTCCACCAGTGTTCATAAATTCCTAAAATATTAAAAAGACTGAGAGTTTCCAGAGCATTCCCGTTTTGAGGATTCGGAATCGCATCATATTTTTCTCCATCCAGGACCTGATTAGTGTTTGAATACCCTTTTCCATAGGAAGACTGGAATCTGATATTGTTGGACGGGTTGAGATCATATCGGCCAGAAATTAGGGCTCCGTATCCTAAAATAGTATGGGTGTTATAAGGATCCTCGGTTTTATCTCTTCTTTCATAACTTATAGGAACCAGAATTCCTCCCACCTTTATGTAGCTGTTTTCGTTACCATAACGGTACATAGTGGTAAAAGTTGGGATCAACGGTTTCTTTTTCCATAATAAAGTATCTTCAGGAAGAGTAATGCTGGGATATTTCGGATCTTCCAGAGATATTGACAGATCGTGATGTGGTGCAAATTTTTTTGAATACCGGATCTGGATTCTTCTGCTGAATAAAAAACCATTCGGGCCTGCAAAATCAAACATATTGGGAAAAGCGGAAATGTCTGAGAAATTACTCCAAGTTTGTCCTACAAGCCAATTTTTCCATTGAATATAGCCTTTTCTAAATCTGGGAGCTGTAGTTCCATTAGGACCAAAGAAATCTATTTCAGCATAGGCTGAAAGATCCCTCTTAGAGTCTTCTATTCCAAACCCTACTTGGGATTGTTTAACACTGAAATTACTGCTGGTAGTGTTGTTTTGAGGAAGCGTGATAGAAGTAGCTGCAAATCCGTCTTTAAAGCCCATGCTCTGAAAATCCAACATAGCATCCGCTTGAATAAACCCTTTAAGATATACAGACCAGTTGTCGCCTGAGGTTTCCTGATTGTCCTTTTTACTTATAATTGTCGTCTGGGCATTTATTTTTATACTGAATAGGGTAATAAATGATAATGAGGTCATAAACCCCAAATAATTTTTTTTCATCGTGTGTTGTGTTTTATTTTATACTTGTTTCCGTTTACTTCATTATTTACAGGGTATATTTTAATTAATTCTTTTTAATAAAATAAGTCTGTGAGTAAAAAGAGACTAATATAGAAATTCAATTACAAAAATATTTTTTAATAGATTAAATAGATAATCTTTGCATTTAATAAAATCTATTAAAATTAATGGAATATTCTATTATTAATAATAATT
>NZ_JALAHD010000155.1 GCF_022712095.1 Chryseobacterium sp.
ATGCGGTATTTAACATCTCCAGATCCCAGTTTTCTGTTTTAAAATAATTAAACTCATACTGTTTTATCAACTCTGGTTTTATATTTTCATATAACATTTTTGTAAGAATCTTTTGTTCATCATGTAATAAAAAATTTTCTACAGGTTCTGAAAGTTTTAATTCGGGCTTTTCCCAAGAGTTGATCACAATTTTTGTTTCAGACTCATTAATAATTCTTTTGATCCGTTCAAACTCACTCAGAAAAATTTTCTTTTCTTCTTCAGTTACAATTGTATACCCAAGTCGTTCAATAATAACATACTGCAAATGTTTACATTTCGATAAAACATAGGGCAATACAGCAAAAATTTCTTCCGGAATCGCATTATCATGAGTATCTCTCCTGATGACTCTTTCCTTCTCATAAATACCTTCCTGCCAGCTTCCTCCTGAAAGATGTATTTCCTTTACTTTCTGCAAAGGATAGCAATCTACCAAGTTTTTGATATCTGTAGTAAAATTGTGGGCCTGACAATATATATTATGTAAATCCAGAATCAGGAATCCATCAATATCTTCTGTTAGTTTATCCAAAAATACACCTTGTTCCTTTACATCATCCAAAGAGAAAGACAAGGCAAGGTTTTCAATTCCCACAGGTATATTCAATACATTCTGCAATCTGTATAACTTATCCTTACCTATTTCCAATGTTTTAGAATGTAAAGAAACAGGTAGAGGAACTCCCTGATGAAAATTTTCGGTATTCATGAAACCAAAATGTTCTGTAATGTGATTATAATTCCTCCTTTGAGTTTCGGCTTTCAGTTTTTCCAACCATTCTTGCTGTCTGGACGTCCATCTCGCATCAAATAGTGAATAATAAACTCCATGTCCTATAAGGCGATTATTCTCTGAATAAAAATCAAGAAGATCACTCAACCAATCAGGCTCTTTGGTATTAAAAAAGGTATCAAAAGACCATTCCAAAACATCTATTTCGTCACCTTGTAATAAAGGTAAAATAGCAGAAACAAAATCTGCCTCTGCCATCATAGCTAACCCAATATATGGTTTCATAAGTTTATCCTAATCCGCACGCAGGGCAAGAACGTGCAGGGCGATGTATTACTGTATCTTTTTTGGCAATAGCTTTCGCAAGCTCTGTTTTGGGAACTTCAGCAGTTTTTACAGTTTTCACAGTTTTTTTTGTCTTTTTCTTTACCGGTTTTGTTGTTTGTGCAGACATTCCTACTGTTACCAAACTCGCCATTAATAATGCTGGAATTTTCATAAATGTTTTTTGCTGAATAATAACAAGAAGTATTCCAATTTTCATTCAGGTTCATTTATAAAAAAGATAAAAAATCACTGCCATTTTCAGCTTTTTGTTATACGTTTGTTTTGATTTGATAGAAAAAACTTTAGCATAATTATTTTTATATGCTTCACTTATTTTCTATTACAAATTGGAAAAATGTCATACTTAAATGCAGGAATAATTAACATTTTATCCCAATAAGACAAATTAATAATCTAGTCTACATCTTAAAATAAAAATTCCGGGATAATCAATACCCGGAATTTCTTTATTCTTAAATAGGTTTTATTAGAAAATCTCTCTTCCTGAAAAATGGAATTGAGCTTCAATAAGTGCATTTTCGTCAGAGTCTGAACCATGAACTGCATTCTCTCCTACGCTTCTTGCAAAAATTTTTCTGATTGTTCCCTCAGCTGCTTCAGCCGGATTTGTAGCACCAATCAATTTTCTAAAGTCTTCTACTGCATTTTCTTTTTCCAAAACGGCAGCTACAATAGGTCCTGAGCTCATAAATTCAACTAGTTCTCCATAAAATGGTCTTTCAGCATGTACTTCATAGAATTTTTTAGCATCTGCAACTGTAAGTTGAGTAAGTTTCATTGCTTTGATTTTAAATCCTGCTTCTGAAATTTTTCCTAATATAGCACCGATATGCCCGTCTGCTACAGCATCCGGCTTGATCATGGTAAATGTAATGTTAGACATAAATCGTATATTTTTTTAATGGTGCAAAATTACAAAAAATATTTTTCTCTTTTATTTTATTTTTTTTTAACACAAAACTAACTTTTATTAAGAAATGACAACATATTCTTTGGCACAGTAATTGTTTATTCTATTGCGATTCTCATGTTTAATTTGAGTTTTCATGGTTATTAGTTTTTACCCAGCTTCGGCTGGGTTTTTTATTGATCGGCATCCGCCTAGATTCAGACAGCCTAATAATCATGTGAATTATTCACCATATAATGAAATAGTGTTTAATAAAAATAAACACTTATATTTTAAAAATCGTTAATATTTTACAACTATTTTTGAAAGTTTTCTTCAGATTCTTCCATCAACTTTAAATAAGTCGAATATCTGGAATATTGAATCTCCCCTGTTTCCAGAGAAGCTATAACAGCACATTTAGGTTCATTAATGTGCAGACAGTTATGAAATTTACATTCTTCCCTTTTCTTAAATATTTCAGGGAAATAATGCTGGACTTCTTCTTTTTGTATATCTATCATGGCAAACTCTCTTACACCGGGAGTATCAATAACATTTCCGCCAAAGTCCCAAAAATACATCTGAGCAAATGTAGTAGTATGTTTACCTTTAAGATGTGTTTCCGAAATTTCAGAGGTCTTTAGGTTAAGATCCGGCTGTAATGCGTTAACTAATGTAGATTTGCCACACCCTGAATGCCCAAAGAAAACGGAAGTCCTATCTTTAAGAAGAGTTTGTAATTTCTCAAGATTAAGTTTTGAATAAGAAGAAATCTCAAGTGTCTCATATCCAATCTCATTATAAAGAAATTCTATGTCCTTTATTACTTCCTGCTCTTCATCGGTAAGAACATCCATTTTATTGAACAGAATTAGAGGAGTAATATTATAAGCTTCACAGCAGGCAAGGAATCTGTCTAAAAAGCCTAAAGAAGTCTCAGGATATTTAAATGTAAAAATAAAACATGCAAGATCTATATTAGAAGCAATGATATGGGCTTCTTTTGAAAGGTTAACCGATTTCCTGATCAGGTAATTTTTGCGGGGTTCTATATTGGTGATCCATGCAATATCGTCTTTTTCAAGTTGGAATTCTACAAAATCACCTACCGCAAGTGGGTTAGTTAGTCGGGTTTTTATCAGTTTGAATTTTCCCCGGATTCTGGCCTCAAAAATTTTTCCGGTTTCCAATTCTAAAACCTGATACCAGCTTCCAGTAGATTTAATGATTTTTCCTTTCATATATTATGACTGCAAATATAAGAATTTAAGGCTTAGGTTGTAGGCTCTCAGTATTTAACATTTTTATTAAACCGACAGCTCTGATCCAACCTAAGCCTTATAACATATAGATTTTGGAAATCTATTTATTTATCAATCATGATACTGTTCTGTACTTCAATTGATTCTTCGTGAATAGCCTTAAATACTTTTTCAATAAAGTCCTGAGACATTCCTGTTTCTTTTGCTTTCTGAACTGCATATTCTGTAATGACTTTCCAACGTTCCGGCTGGAAAATAGCAATATCATTTTCTTTCTTAAGCTTTCCTATTTTCTCAGAAATTTTCATTCTTTGAGATAGTAACTCGATCAGTTGAAAATCAATATCAGAAATCAGAGTTCTATGTCTTCCCATTTCACTATCAAAACCTGCCAATCCGGAATTTCTGACCTTTAAATTAGCAATCAGTTCTCCAAGAACTTCCGGTGTAATCTGTTGTGCCGCATCACTCCATGCTTCATCCGGATTACAGTGAGATTCTATAATTGCTCCCTGGTATCCTACATTCATAGCTTCCTGGGTAACATCAGCCAAACCTGTTCTGTTTCCACAGATATGCGAAGGGTCAATCAGCATAGGAATATTGGGAAACTGACTTTTAAAATCCAATGCAATCTGCCAGTTAGGGTTATTTCTGTATTTAGTTTTCTGGTAAGTAGAAAATCCTCTGTGAATGACACCAAGATTTTTTATATCCTGACCTAATAATCTTTCCAGTGCTCCGATCCATAATGCCAAATCAGGATTTACAGGATTCTTTACAATAACAGGTTTATCCGTTCCTCTCAATGCCTGAGCAATCTCCTGAACAGTAAAAGGATTCACTGTAGAACGGGCACCAATCCAAAGAACATCTACATCTGCCTCCAATGCTGCAAAAACGTGATGGGCATTCGCCACCTCAGTAGCTGTTTTAAAACCGTATTCTTCTTTTACTTTTTTAAGCCAGTTAAGACCAATCACCCCTACTCCTTCAAATCCGTTGGGTTTTGTACGGGGCTTCCAGATTCCTGCACGGAAAATAGACACCGGAGCATTCGTCTCTTTCATCCTTTTAGCTGTCTCAAGCATCTGCGCCTCACTTTCTGCACTACAAGGCCCCGCGATCATCAACGGCTGAGAAAACTCATTGATCCAATCGTTTTTCAAATCTTTTAAATTCATATCATTAATTTATTTGTATTCTTTTTTATTTTTTTACATCAATAATTCTTTCATTATAAAATTTACTTTATAATTCTTTTCAAAAAATGCCGTTTAAAAATTTTAATGGGTAAGGAATAGTAAAGAGAGGTTAGTATTCCTGTATTTTTTGAGAAAGAAATTCAGCTAGCAATACCAATAAAATCGGTAATAGGTTCTGAAATTTCTACGATAAGTTCTGATAAAGCTAAAATAACCGCCTATAATATAAGCAGTAGTAATAAAACCGAAAAGGTTTTTAAAATCAGACTGATATGGGATAAATTGTTTTTCCACTTTTATAACCGGTAATTACCTGGTCTTAGCTTTTCAAATCTTCATTTTCTGTTTTCCACAGAAAAATATTCTACAAATATAGAG
>NZ_JALAHD010000156.1 GCF_022712095.1 Chryseobacterium sp.
AGATTGCTCTTTGGTAAGGACAATTGTTTTTTTATTACTGGTTATAGTAACGGTATTTTCTTTTGGAGAATTATTAAAAACTACTTTTACCAAGCTTCCGTCGGTCGCTTTATAAACAAAGTTTGTTTTTTCATTAGTTTTTATAGATGATGAGTTTGCTGGTATGGAGTCACTTTTATTGTAATTATTTATAACGGCATTGTCATCGGCTTTTAGGACATCCTTGTTGCCTTCTTTTTTACAACCAATCCACAGAAGTGATAAGACACATAAGATCAAGGTATTTTTCATTTTTTTGATTTTCTAATTGTTATACATGTAAAATTAACTAAAATTTAACTTAGAATAATATTAAAAGCTAAAGTTTATATGGGCAGAAAAGTTAAAATTTGATTAAATTTGTATGAACTATAAAAAATGAAAAAATGAGCTACATTTCTTACATAGAAGCGAGACAGATTTTGGATTCAAGAGGAAATCCTACAATTGAAGTGGATGTATTCACAGAGAGCGGAGCAATGGGCCGTGCTGCAGTTCCTTCCGGAGCATCCACAGGAGAGCATGAGGCTGTAGAATTGCGTGATAATGGTTCGGAATATATGGGGAAAGGAGTTCTCAAAGCTGTTGAGAATGTAAGAGAAATTATTGCACCGGAATTAGTAGGTTTCCCTGTATTTGATCAGAATCTTCTTGACCAGATTATGATTGATCTTGATGGGTCTAGCAATAAAGGAAAATTAGGAGCTAATGCTATTCTTGGTGTTTCTCTGGCTGCTGCGAAAGCTGCTGCTACAGAACTGAGAATGCCACTTTATAAATATGTAGGAGGAGTTAATGCCAATACATTACCGGTTCCGATGATGAACGTTATCAATGGAGGTTCCCACTCTGATGCACCTATTGCATTCCAGGAATTCATGATTATGCCAGTAAAAGCTGATTCTTTTTCCCATGCTTTGAGAAAAGGAACTGAGATTTTTCATAATCTGAAATCTATACTTAAAGGAAGAGGTCTTTCTACGGCTGTAGGGGATGAAGGTGGTTTTGCTCCAACATTTAAAGGAACAGAAGATGCTCTGGATACTTTACTCCAGGCTATTGAAAAAGCTGGCTACAAACCGGGAGATGATATCATGTTAGCATTAGACTGTGCAGCTTCAGAATTCTATAAAGACGGGACTTACGATTATAGAAAATTCGAAGGAGAGAATGCTGCTCACAGAAGCAGAGAAGAGCAGGTTTCTTATTTAGCCGAATTAGCTAATAAATATCCTATTATTTCTATTGAAGACGGTATGCAGGAAGATGATTGGGAAGGATGGAAAATGTTGACGGATAAAATCGGAGACAAAGTTCAGTTAGTAGGAGATGACTTATTTGTTACTAATGTAGAAAGGTTGTCAAGAGGAATTAATGAAGGAATTGCCAACTCAATCCTGGTAAAAGTTAATCAAATCGGTTCTCTTTCAGAAACTATGGCAGCTGTACAAATGGCTCAACACAATAAATATACTTCAGTAATGTCTCACAGATCTGGAGAGACTGAGGATTCTACAATAGCTGATCTGGCGGTGGCAATGAATTGCGGACAGATTAAAACAGGGTCTGCTTCAAGATCAGATAGAATGGCAAAATATAATCAATTATTAAGAATTGAAGAAGCACTTGGTGAAACAGCAATTTTCCCTGGATTAGAGGCTTTTAAAATCAAAAGATAACAGCCAAAATATAAAAAAACAGCAAACTATAATTGTTTGCTGTTTTTTTATGGCATTTTATAGAATTTTAGTAAATTTATAGAAAATTAAATAAATAATGTCAGACAACAAAGTTATATTGAATTACGACGGTAATTCTTATGAATATCCAATAGTGGATAGTACGATCGGAGACAGAGGTATAGATATTTCAAAACTTAGGGACCAAACGGGTCTTATTACTTTAGATTTAGGATACAAAAATACAGGTGCGACAATTAGTGAAATCACTTATCTTGATGGAGATAAAGGAGAATTGTTTTACAGAGGTTATCCCATTGAACAAATTGCTGAAAAGTCGAATTTCACTGAAGTAATGTATCTTTTATTACATGGTGAATTGCCTACCATAGATCAGTATTCTACTTTTGAAGGTAATATTAAAAAATATAACTTCATTGCAGAGGAGATGAAAAAAATCATTGATGCTTTCCCTCGTTCTGCTCACCCTATGGGAGTTTTATCATCTTTAACATCTGCATTGACGGCATTTAACCCTAAAGCTGTAGATGTAAACTCTAAAGAGGATTTAGACCATGCTGCAGAGTTGATGATTGCTAAATTCTCTCATCTTTGTGCATGGACTTACAGAAAAACCCAGGGGCTATCATTAAACCATGGCGATAATAGCTTAAACTACGTAGAGAATTTCTACAAAATGGCATTCAGAGTACCAAATGCTGAATTTGAAGTGGATCCTGTCGTAGTTAATGCTTTAGATAAATTATTGATTCTTCATGCTGATCATGAGCAAAATTGCTCTACTTCTACAGTAAGAATGGTAGGATCTGCTCATACAGGTCTGTTTGCTTCAATTTCTGCAGGAGTTTCTGCATTATGGGGTCCACTTCACGGAGGGGCAAATCAAGCTGTAATCGAAATGCTTGAATTAATAGAGAAAGACGGAGGCGATGTATCTAAATATGTTGCTAAGGCTAAAGATAAAAACGATAACTTCCGTTTAATGGGATTCGGACATAGAGTATATAAAAACTTTGACCCAAGAGCGAAAATTATTAAAAAGGCTGCGGATGATATTTTAAATGCACTGGGAATTCAGGATAAAGCTCTTGACATTGCTATGCAGTTAGAAAGAGTAGCATTGGAAGATGATTACTTCGTAGAAAGAAAATTATATCCGAATGTAGATTTCTATTCAGGGATTATTTACAGAGCATTAGGAATCCCTACAGAAATGTTCACAGTAATGTTTGCATTAGGAAGGCTTCCGGGATGGATTTCTCAATGGAAAGAAATGAGATTGAAAGGAGATCCGATCGGAAGACCAAGACAGGTTTATCAAGGAGCTGCAAAAAGAGATTACATCGATATTGCAAACAGATAATCTTTGTATCAAAATAGAAGAAAATCCCCAAATTTATTTGGGGATTTTTTATTTTGAAGATAATTTATTTAAATAGACTAAATGGTATAAAAAATAATCCATTTTTTGATTTTATATTATGATATTAAATTTTTTAGATAAAATAATTCAAAAGTTTTTAAACTAATGTCCTTTGCCTATATTTGTAAAATGTATGAATCTTTATGAAACTGAACATTAAAAATGAAACAGGCAAACTCAGGTCCGTAGTGCTAGGTCAGCCTAATTCTATGGGATCTGTCCCAACGCTTGAAGAAAGCTACGATGCTAAATCTTATTATTCAATAGAAAACAATATATATCCGAAGGAAGAGGATATTATTCAAGAAATGAACGCTTTTGAAGCAGTTCTTAAAAAATATGATATAGAAGTTCTTCGCCCAAATATTATTAAAGACTATAATCAGGTTTTTGCAAGAGATGTGGCCTTTGTAATTGATGATAAAATGATTATTTCGAATGTAATAGCCGACAGGGCGGATGAACAGGATGCCTACAGAAAAATATTTGAAAAAGTATCCTGGAGAAATATTATTAATCTTCCGGAAACGGCACATATTGAAGGGGGAGATGTTATTGTCTGGAATGATTTCCTTTTCATTGGAACCTGCTTCAGTGAAGACTATAGAAATTATAAAACAGCAAGAACAAATGAATATGCCATTGAGATCCTAAAAGAATACTTTCCTAAAAAAAGAATTATTGATTTAGAACTGAAGAAGAATGATAAGATTCCTTATGAAGGAATTTTACATCTGGATTGTACTTTTAACCCTATAGGAACAGATAAATGTATTATTTATAAAGAAGGTTTTGTAGATGAAAGTGACTATTGTCTTATTATTGATATTTTTGGGGAAGAAAACTGTTTTCACGTAACCAGAGATGAAATGTTTGAAATGGTTCCTAATATATTTTCCCTTTCACCGGAGATAGTAGTTTCGGATAAGACCTTTACGAGAATGAATAATCATTTGAGAAATGAATGGGGAGTTACAGTGGAAGAAATTCCTTATAGAGAAATTTCTAAAATGGGAGGACTTTTAAGGTGTTCTACGATGCCATTGATAAGAGAATAATTAAAGTTATTTAAAACTAGGAAAAATGCAAACAACAGATACAGTTTTAATGATAGAGCCGGTTGCCTTTGGATATAATGCAGAAACGGCGGAAAATAATTACTTTCAGATAGAACAGGCGGGCTCAGATATTCAGTCAAAAGCTCTGGCAGAATTCAATATTTTTGTCGAGAAGTTAAGAAGTAAGGGAATTAACGTGATCAGTATAAAAGATACTGTCGATCCTCATACTCCGGATTCTATTTTTCCAAATAACTGGGTGAGCTTTCACAAGGATGGGAAAGTGGTTTTATATCCTATGTTTGCTTCAAACAGAAGAGTGGAAAGAAGAGAGGATATTATTGAAACTATTGAAAAACATGGATTTAAAGTAACCGAAATTGACGATTGGTCCTTTCCTGAAACTCAGGGTCATTTTTTAGAAGGAACAGGGAGTATGATCTTTGATCACGATAATAAAATTGCCTACGGTTCTGTTTCTTTAAGATTAGACGAGAAACTATTCAGGGATTTCTGTGAGAAATATGGCTTTCAGCCTGTTGTATTCCATTCTTTTCAAACGGTAGGCTCAGAAAGGCTACCCATTTATCATACAAATGTTATGATGTGTGTAGCAGATCAATTTGTTGTAATATGTCTGGATTGTATAGATAACGAACTTGAAAGAAGTAAAGTTATCGAAACTATAAAAAACTCGGGAAAAGAAATTATTGAAATCTCAGAGGAACAAATGCAGCAGTTTGCGGGGAATATGCTGCAGGTACAGAATAAAGAAGGAGAGAAGTTTTTAGTAATGAGTCAGACAGCTTATCAATCCCTGTCTTCTGAACAAATTTCTGCAATTGAGAAATATTGCGAAATTATTTACTCTGATCTTAATACTATTGAAGTAAATGGAGGAGGTAGTGCCCGTTGTATGCTTGCAGAAGTTTTTCTTCCCCATTCATCCATGTCTTAGAAAAAGTATATATTTGCGGAAAATTTTCGGTTGAAATCATTGTTAATTAAAGGTTTACATATTCTTCTAACTCTGGAAACAGAGCTGGAAGATTTGTTATTAGATAGTGAAGCTTTTTTAGAGTATATTAAATCTGTTGTGGTAGCTAAAGATGTAGAAGTCGTGGGGATAACCAATCATATCTTTGAAAATAACAGTTTTACTTCGGCGGTATGCCTTAAAGAATCACATCTTTGTATTCATACATGGCCGGAATTTAAACAGCTTACATTTGATGTTTTTCTTTGTAATTACAGTCAGGATAATACAGAAAAAACTGAACAGATTGCTGAAGAAGTTATACGGTATTTTAAAGCTATCGTACTCCAAAAACACAAGATTTACCGATAAAAATGTATTACGTTTGTCCAATATGCAAAACAGAGAATAGGCTTGAGATCACTTTCAGTATTGGAGAGTATATCTGCTCATCCTGTACAAATATTATTTTTGTCAATGAGAATACCTCTAGAAAAAAAATTAGAAAGCCTGTTGAAAATGTAGTCCTTGAAGTGGGGCAGAAAGGAATTTTATTGGGAACAGAATATTATGTTATTAATATTGTTATCAAAAAATACGGACAGAATATCTTCTGGAGAGAATATGCATTAAAAGATAAGGCAGGAAATAATGTATATTTAAGTGAAAGTGACGGGCATTGGGTTTTTCTAAGTCCAACAGATAAAGAACTGCATGATTATCAACACTATGCTGAACTTGATGGGAAAAAATACAGGTGGTATGAGACAACACCATGTAATACTTATTCAGCAACGGGCTTCTTTGAAGATAAAGTCAATCTTGCACTTTCAAATTATAAGGAATATGTAAATGGAACTACGATGATTTCCCGTGAACAGACAGGGAGTGATTTGGAATATTTCCATGGGAAGCATATTTCCAGATATACTGTAAAAAGAGCTTTCAAAATTAAAAATCTCCCTAATTATACAGGTATAGGGATTGTACAGCCTTTCTATGTGGATTTGAAACAGGCTATCAATATTTTAGGTTTGGTCGCACTTATTATTTGTTTATTGCAATTATATGTTTTTACATCCAGAACTAATAAAACCGTATTTGAGCAGGAAATTAATTTTGCTGACGTTCATAATAAAGAACTAGTGAGCAATAGTTTTAAATTATCGGGAGGATCAGCTCCTTTAAGAGTTAATGCTTATTCAAATGTTGATAATTCATGGGCAAATGTAGAAATAAGCCTTGTGAATGAAAAGAACAATGAAATAATATATACCTCTAAAGATATCGAACAGTATCACGGAGTAGATGGTGGAGAAAGCTGGTCAGAAGGGAGCAAAAGTGAAACTTTTAATTTTTGTGGTGTATCACAGGGAGATTATCATTTTCTAATTTCTGCGGAAAAAGAAAGTGGAGTAAATATTGTAAACTCTTATTCTGATCCGAATAAACTAAAAGAGGAATTGACCAAACTAAACCCGAGTGATATGAAATCAATAGATAATTTTTATAGTTCTCTCAATGACTCCAATCCCTCTGTAAAAATAAAAGCAACCTGGCTACCTGTCTCTTTCTGGAATTTTGGTATTATTTTATTTTGCATAGTTATTCTGGTTATAGCCTTTTATATTGGAAAACGTTTTTTTGAAGTTTCCAAGTGGGCTAATAGTTCTAATTCATCTTATTAGTTATTCTCATGAGAAATATTGTTGAGTATATAAGAAGTAACTGGCTTCTTTTTCTTATAGGAGCTTTCTTTTTAGGTGGTTTTATTTATCTTACTTATAATGGAAACCAGTTGTGTGATTGTGCCAAAACAGAAACATATAAAGACGGAACTACAAGAAGTCATTCTTCCGGAAGAGGGTTCTACAGATATTATCATAAATAAAAAATATAACTATGGATAACATTAATTTCTTACCGATATTTAATTCAATACTTTATTCCCTTTTAGGAATTGCGATTTTATTAGTATGTTACCTTATTATTGAGAAACTTACACCCGAAAGAACATGGCATGAAATTTCTAAAAACCAGAATGTGGCTCTTGCTATTATTTTTGGTGCATTTATTATAGGAATTTCAATCATTATAAGCGCAGCAATACATGGATAAGAAAAGAGTTCCTCTTGAACTGCTTTTATTGTTTTCAGTATTTGTCATAGCCACTTGTGGACTGATTTATGAATTGGTGGCAGGAGCTTTGGCAAGTTATCTTTTAGGAGATTCTGTAAAGCAGTTTTCTTTTATTATTGGGGTTTATCTTTTTTCGATGGGAGTGGGATCCTATTTTGCCAAATTTATTAAGGGAAACCTTATAGACAAATTTATTGAAATAGAGATTCTTGTAGGAATAGTAGGAGGAATCAGCTCAGTGGTATTATTTATATTGTTTAATACATTAGCCCATTTTGAAGCCGTATTGTATTTGTTCGTATTTGGTACGGGTTGCCTTGTCGGGGTAGAAATCCCTCTGTTGATGAATATTCTTAAAGATAGGATAGGCTTTAAAGATTTAGTATCAAATGTATTTGCATTTGACTATATAGGAGCATTACTGGCTTCTATTCTTTTTCCCCTAGTTTTAATTCCTAATTTGGGGATTGTAAAGACACCTCTGTTCTTTGGGCTCATCAATGTTTCTATTGCTATCTTTTTATGTTTCTACCTTACAAAAGAGCTTTCAGGTACGCTTTCTTTAAAAATAAAATCCATTGGGGCTTTTTTAATTTTGCTTATATTATTTATATTTTCAGATAGGATATTATCTTTTTCTGAAGAAAAATTATATGGTGAAAATATAGTCTATACTAAAAGTTCACCCTATCAAAGAATAGTGCTTACCCGTAATCATCATGAATTTCGATTATATTTAAATAACAACTTGCAATTTTCCTCTACAGATGAATACAGGTATCATGAAGCTTTAGTACACCCTGCTATGTCTATGTCTAAAGAAATCAGAAATATACTGATTTTAGGAGGAGGTGATGGTTTTGCAGCGAGAGAAGCTCTAAAGTATAAGGATGTACAAACTATAACGCTAGTTGATTTGGATGGAGAAATGACTGATTTTTTTAAAACTAATGAGACAATGAAAAAGCTGAATCATGGTTCGCTTTCCAATTCCAAAGTCAAAATAGTTAATAAAGATGCTTACATCTGGGTAAAAGAAAATAATCAGAAGTTTGATGTTATCATCATCGATTTTCCCGATCCTTCTAATTATAGCTTAGGAAAGCTGTATTCTCTTCAGTTTTATAAAGAATTGGAAAGAATTACAACTCCGGATACCAAGATAGTTATCCAGACAACATCTCCTTATTTCGCACCTAAGTCTTTCTGGTGTATTGATAAAACTGTAAATCAGATATTTCCTTTTACTTCAGCCTATCATACCTATGTACCTTCTTTTGGAGAATGGGGGTTTTGTATGGCTTCTTTTGAACCGGTTAAAAATAAAATTTATAGGAAAGTGTCTGATTTGAAGTTCTATGATTATAATTTTTCCCAGATGTCCTATTTTAATAAAGATATGAAATCTGAAAATATAGAAATCAACCGTTTAGATAATCAAATATTAGTTCGTTATTTTGATGAAGAGTGGGGGAAAGTACAGTAGAAAAGACTTTCTTAAAACCGTTTTTTTAGGAAGCCTTATATTTCCTTTTTTGCACTATTGTGAGAAAAAGGGCAAATCATTGCTGCTTAAAATTACAGGTACTAATTATGTTTTAGGGCATCGTTTATGGGCTAAAGACTTTCCTGGATTTACAGAAGAAATCAGAACTCGGTTTTTAATCATTGGAGGTGGAATGTCAGGACTTTCAGCATGTCGGTTTTTATCAAAAAATAATCATCAGGATTATCTGCTGCTGGAAATGGAAGACCACTTGGGAGGAAATTCTTCCAATGGACAGAATAAATTTTCAAAGTTTCCTTTGGGAGCACATTATCTTCCCTTACCTAATAAAGAAAACAAAGAAATCATTGAATTTCTGGAAGAGTGTGGAATTTATTTAGGAGATGACGAATCAGGCGAACCTGTTTTGGATGAGTATCAAATGACATTCCCTCAACAGGAGCGTTTGTTTTACAAGAATACATGGCAAAATGATATAGTTCCTCAAAAAGGAATATCTCAGGAAGTTCAAGATGAATTTATTCGATTCTTTCAATTAATGAACCGGTTTCGTGAAAAAAAAGGGATGGATGGGAAATACTGGTTTAATATTCCGGTTTACGAGTCAAGCCGGGAAGAAGGGGTACTCCAATTAGAACGCATACTTTTTAAAGACTGGTTATATCAGCAAAATTTCAAATCCGAAGAGCTGTTATGGCTACTAGATTATTCCTGTCGTGATGATTATGGATTAGGGATTGATTATGTCTCGGCTTGGGCAGGTATTCATTATTTTGCAGGAAGAAAAAATAATTGGAGTAAAAAATACAAAGAACAGGTTTTTACCTGGGCAGAGGGAAATGCGAGGCTGGCGGAACATCTTTCAAAATACACATTCGGGAAACATTTTACTAACCATTTGACATTTGATATCCAATTAAAGGACTATGGAGTAGAAGTAAAAACTTTTGATAATGACACGAAGAGGACCAAGAAAATTATTGCAGAAAAAGTTTTATTGGCAACCCCACAGTTTGTCAATGAGAGGATTATTAAAAACAGAGATACTGAGTCATTTAATTATGTACCATGGCTTTTAACCACAATTACTCTTAAAAATGAGTTTGGAGGCGATGAAGAACTGGCTTGGGATAATGTGATTTTTGGCTCTGATGGTTTGGGGTATATCTATGACCAGCATCAGAATGTCAATCAGGTTATGACTGAAAAAGTAATAACCTATTACAAAAGTTTTTCAACAGATGACTGTAAAAAAGCCAGAAAGAAATTATATTCAATGAAGGAGAAGGAGCTTAAAAATAGGGTATTGGAGGACTTAAAAAAAGCACATCCTCTTATTGAAGATTTTATAGTGGAAATGCAGTTTCATAAAATGGGACATGCTATGATAGCTCCTGTTCCCAACCAGATTTTTGGTAGAAAAACAGAAGAAGCAAGAAAAGATATTGAAGGGAAAATATTTTTTGCCCATTCGGACCTTTCCGGAATTTCTATTTTTGAAGAAGCATTTTATCAGGGAATAAAAGCAGCAAAACAAATGATATGAGACAACCTTGGATTCTTAATGCCAAAGCAGATGGATGGTTTATACTTTCACCTCCGTTGCTTATTCTTTTTTTGATATTCATTTTTCAGAAACAAATCTTATATCTGGAAAATAATTATTCTTTTTATACATGGTTATTTCTCATCGTGTTTGTAGATGTAGCCCATGTATATTCGACTCTTTTTAAAACCTACTTTGTAAAAAAAGAAATTCAGAGCAGAAAGCTTCTTTACTGGGGGATTCCGGCTTTAAGCCTGGTGTTGGGATTGATTTTCTATCAATTGGGAAGCCATGTTTTTTGGTCGGCTTTAGCACTCGTCGCAGTATTTCATTTTATCAGACAACAATATGGGTTTATGCGTCTTTATGCACGTTTTGAACCTAATAATTGGAAAAAGGAATTAGATGGTTTGGCTGTTTATTCAGCTACGATTTATCCGATGCTTTACTGGTTTAAAACTCCCCGAGCTTTCACATGGTTTGTTGAAAATGAATTTGTATGGTTAAAAAATCTACCTGATTATATTAATTTTATTACTGTTTTATATTTCATGATACTTTTTGTCTGGATTATAAAAACAGGCTGGGAAATATTTAAAACAAGAACGTTTAATTTTCCCAAGATAGCGTTGATTGTAGGAACTTATCTTTCCTGGTATTTTGGGATTGTTTATTTCAATAATGATCTGGTATTTACCTTCCTGAATGTTATATCTCACGGAATTCCTTATATAGCTTTGATTTATATTAAAGAAATACAGCAAAAAGATTCAGATCAGTTAAAAGGACTTTCAGCTTTTAAGTCGACCCTTGGAATATTTTTATTCATTGCTGTTATTTTAGGATTTGCTTTCTTTGAAGAGTTTTTATGGGAAATATTGGTATGGCAGGAATATTTTTCATTTGACTTTTATCTTTCCATTTCCTGGTTCCAGCTTCTGATTCCAATATTAGTCGTTCCGCAATTGACACATTATCTGTTAGATGGATTTATTTGGAAAAACTCCAAAAAAGTTAACTAAATTTGCTTCATAAGTAAATTATTATGAAGATAAATAAGTGTTTTACTTCTTTTTGTATTATATTGGGAGTTTACTTACATGCTCAGCAAAAAACATTTTGTAATCCCATCAATATCGATTATGGATATACTCCCTTCGAATCATTTGCAAAACAAGGAAAACACAGGGCAACCGCTGATCCTGTAATTGTTAATTTTAAAAATAAACTTTTTCTTTTTTCAACCAATCAGGAAGGATACTGGTATAGTGATGATATGCTGGACTGGAAATTTGTAAAAAGAAAATTTCTTAGGGATAATAAATATATTCATGATCTCAATGCTCCCGCTGTTTGGGCGATGAAGGATACTTTATATGTATTTGGCTCTACCTGGGAACAGGATTTTCCCATCTGGAAGAGTACGAATCCCATAAAAGACGATTGGCATATTGCTGTAGATACTTTAAAAGTGGGAGCATGGGATCCGGCATTTCACTATGATGAGGATAAAAATAAACTTTATCTATATTGGGGTTCAAGCAATGAATGGCCTCTGCTGGGAACTGAAGTAAAAGTTAAAACATTGCAGTCGGAAGGTTTTGTGAAGCCAATCCTCAGACTTAAACCGGAAGACCATGGTTGGGAGCGCTTTGGGGAATATAATGATAATGTCTTTCTTCAGCCTTTTGTAGAAGGAGCATGGATGACAAAGCACAATGGGAAATATTATATGCAATATGGGGCGCCTGCTACAGAATTCAGTGGTTATTCAGATGGAGTATATGTAAGTAATAATCCTTTAGAAGGATTCGAATACCAGCAGCATAATCCTTTTTCTTATAAGCCCGGAGGTTATGCTAGAGGAGCAGGACATGGAGCAACTTTTAAAGATAATTTCAATAATTGGTGGCATATATCTACCCTCTTTATTTCTACAAAAAACAATTTTGAACGGAGATTGGGAATCTGGCCGTCCGGATTTGATAAGGATGATGTGATGTACTGTAATACGGCTTATGGTGATTACCCCACTTATCTTCCTCAATATGCACAGGGAAAAGATTTTACTAAAGGGCTTTTTGCCGGATGGATGCTGTTGAATTATAATAAACCTGTACAGGTATCTTCAACGCTGGGAGGGTATCATTCCAATTATGCTGTAGATGAAGATATAAAAACCTATTGGAGTGCTAAGACTGGAAATTCAGGAGAATGGTTTCAGACAGACTTAGGTGAAATTTCTAAGGTAAATGCAATTCAGATTAATTATGCAGATCAGGATGTTGAGTTTTTGGGTAAAACTCTTGGAAAAATGCATCAGTATAAAATCTATGGTTCAGAGGATGGGAAAAAATGGAAAGTAATCGTTGATAAAAGTAAAAATACCAAAGATGTTCCTCATGATTATATTGAGCTGGAAGGACCGGTAAAAACAAGATTTTTAAAAATCGAAAATCTGAAAATGCCTACCGGAAAATTTGCTTTGAGTGGATTCAGGGTGTTTGGAAAAGGAGCAGGAAATAAGCCTGCACCAGTTCAGAATTTTGTTCCGCTAAGAGCTGATCCTAAAAAATACGGAGAAAGAAGAAGTATATGGATGAAGTGGCAGCAGAATGAAGAAGCAGACGGATATGTTATTTATTGGGGTAAATCACCTGATAAACTTTACGGAAACATTATGGTATATGGTAAAAATGAATATTTTTTTACAGGTGCGGACCGGGCGGATGCTTATTATTTTCAGATTGAAGCATTTAATGCTAATGGAATCTCTGAAAGAACAGAAGTTGTAAAATCAGAATAAAATGAGAACGCTCTGAATCCAGAGCGTTTTTCTATTTTAAATTAAGACGTTTTAGAAAATCTGAAATTTTGTTGATCAAAAAAGGAGCGTGACTTCCATATTCCCAATCAGTATGTCCGCCTTCAAAGGTGTAAAATTCACTCATTATGTTATGTTTTTTTAAAGCAGCCTCTAAAAAATCTTTTTGAGATAAAGGTATAATATGATCTTTAGTCCCATAAAATGAAAAAGTTGGAGGTGAGTTTTTGTTTATCCATTTGATTGGACTTGCGAAATCTGTTGCAGATTCATTATCAGCAAGAAGTTTTGGATCCACTAAGGCTTTTTCCACAAAAGCATAATCTTCATATTTTTTGAATTCAGGGTCGGAGAGATTAGAGGGCCCTACAATATTAATGACTGCTTTTATCTTTTTTTGAGTGTCATATTTATAAGAATAGAGCATGGAAATATTAGAGCCGGCACTGTTCCCCAAGATAACAAATTCAGGTTGATACTGTAGTGTATTCTTTAAATATTTTAAGGCTGTATCAATATCCTCTGTCTGGTTAGGGAATCCAAAACGGGAGGAAGTAGCCAATCTGTAATTAATATTGGCAAAAATATGATTAGGAAATTTCTTTGTCAGTTCCAGAGTGAAGGCGGTTAGTTCTTTCTTATCATCCTTATTCCACCCTCCACCGTGTACGATGATGAAAACATCTTTTTTTATATTGAATTTATCTTTCGGAATATACAGATCCATAATCTGTTCAGGGTGGTCACCATATCTGATGTTAAGCTGGCTATTATAACTCATATTTTCATCTGTGTTCATATTATTCTCTTTAAAATTTAAAATTAATAATAAAACGATAGATAAACTGATAATTAAAATATTTTTTTTCAT
>NZ_JALAHD010000010.1 GCF_022712095.1 Chryseobacterium sp.
CGATTAATTCATTGGGAAGCTCAGCAGTTACTACAGGAACGAATTTCACTACTTTGGTTACATCGCCTAGTGGCTTATCAGTAAGTGCTGTTACCAGTAATGGAGCAACTTTAAAATGGAATGCCGTATCTGGAGCTACAAGCTATAAAGTAGAATATAAAACTTCTTCTGCAACAACATACAATTCAGTAACAGTGTCCACTAATACAAGGGTGTTAACAGGCTTAACAGCGAATACTGTTTATAACTGGCGAGTAACAGCGATTAATTCATTGGGAAGCTCAGCAGTTACTTCAGGAGCAAATTTTACAACTTTAGTGCTTCCTCCTTCTGCACCGAGTAACTTATATGTAACTTATATAAGTGGAAATGGAGCTACATTAAACTGGGGTACAGTAAGCGGGGCTACAAGTTATAAGGTAGAGTATAAAACCTCCGCATCAAGCTCTTACAGTTCAGTAACAGTAACCACTAATAAAAGCATTTTAACAGGCTTAGCTGCTAGCACAGTCTATAACTGGCGGGTAACGGCTATCAATGCCGGTGGTAGTTCATCAGTTGCAACAGGAACAAATTTTACAACCCCGGTTTTGGTAAAACCTGCGACTCCAACATGGTCGTCAGTTTATAATTTTAACAGTAAAAGTATTACGTTAAAGTGGAGCATAGTAAGTGGGGCCACAAGCTACAAATTAGAATATAAAACTGCTGCAGCTACATCATATAATTCAGTAATAGTAACAACCGATACTAGGGATATTACAGGTCTGGTTGCAAATACGACCTATAACTGGAGGGTAACAGCAATTAATTCTAAGGGAAGTTCCGCAGCTATGACAGGTTTAACCTTTACAACATTACTTTCCTCACCAGCCGGTTTAAATGTAAGTTTTGCTCCTAATGGATATACTACATTCAGATGGAATGCGGTAAGTGGAGCTACTGGTTATAAGCTAGAGTATAAGGCTTCTTCCTCTACAACTTATAATAGTGTTACAGTCAGTTCTAATTCGTATGTTAAATCACTTCCTCTCAATACGCTACATAATTGGAGAGTGAAAGCCTTAAATTCAACAAGAGGTTCGAATGTTACTACAGGACCAAACTTTACGCCGGTTGCCACTACAGCAAAAGTTGCAGATATACCATCAGAGATTGGTATTTCTACATTACAAAAGAAGCCTGCTGATTTATATCCTAATCCTGCCCATGATATATTATCGGTTCGAGGTTTAGGTAATAGTGGAGAAAGAGTAGCCGTTGTTATTTATAATATGAGTGGACAGGTAGTGAAAACTATTAATGTTAAGCTAGAAGACAATATTCGTATTGATGTTTCTGACCTTCCGGAGGCTAATTATATTTTAACTGTTAAAGGAAATAAATTTAATTTTATTAAGAGATAAATCACGCTCAAAAATTTCAGATGCCGAAGTAGATAATTCTACTTCGGCTTTTTTATTAATGGAGTCTGAATATGTTTTTGTATTTATAGAAATTTAAATTTTGAGGGATAAAAACCTCTCTTTTTTTGACATATTTTAACTTTCATAAATCGAAAAAAATCACGATATTTGTAGGTCTCTGCGGAAGGGCAGAAATTAACAATTTAATATGAGTCAAAAACAATATACAGCTAGTAGTATTCAGGCATTGGAAGGAATGGAGCACGTTCGTATGCGTCCTTCAATGTATATAGGTGATGTCGGGACCAGAGGACTTCATCATTTGGTTTATGAAGTAGTAGACAACTCTATTGACGAGGCTTTGGCAGGATACTGTGATACGATTTCCGTAACTATTAAGGAAGGTAATGGTGTTGAAGTAAGTGATAATGGTAGAGGTATTCCTGTAGATTTCCATGAAAAAGAACAGAAATCTGCTCTTGAAGTTGTAATGACAAAAATCGGAGCCGGAGGTAAGTTTGATAAAGACTCCTATAAGGTTTCAGGTGGACTTCACGGAGTAGGAGTGTCATGTGTGAATGCACTTTCCAATGAAATGGTCACTACTGTTTACAGAGATGGAAATGTTTATCAGCAAATATATTCCAGAGGAAAAGCTCAGACAGGAGTAGAAGAAATCGGTAAAAGTGAAAATAGAGGAACTAAACAGTTTTTTCAGCCGGATGACAGTATTTTTACAGAATTAGTTTATAATTACGATACTTTAGCCAACCGTTTAAGAGAGCTTTCTTATCTTAACAGGGGAATTACGATTACTCTTACAGATGAACGAGAAAAGCTGGAAGACGGTTCTTTCAAATCAGAAGTGTTTTTCTCTGAAGGAGGTCTGAAGGAATTTGTAGAGTATATTGACGGAAACAGGGAGTCCATTATGGAACATGTTATTTTCATGGAAGGTGAAAGAGATGATATTCCTGTCGAAGTTGCCATGCGTTACAATACTTCTTTCAACGAGAATCTACATTCTTATGTTAATAATATCAATACTCATGAAGGGGGTACCCACCTGGCAGGGTTCAGACGTGCTTTAACCAGAACCTTGAAAAAATATGCTGATGATTTAGGTATTCCTCAAAAAGAAAAAGTAGATATTACAGGAGATGACTTCCGTGAAGGTTTAACGGCAGTGATTTCTGTGAAAGTAATGGAACCTCAGTTTGAAGGACAGACTAAAACTAAATTAGGAAACTCTGAAGTTTCCGGAGCTGTGGATAAGATCGTAGGGGAGATGCTTACTAATTTCCTTGAAGAAAATCCAACAGAAGCTAAGCAAATTGTACAGAAAGTGGTTTTAGCAGCCAAAGCAAGACAGGCAGCTAAAAAAGCACGTGAAATGGTTCAGAGAAAATCTCCGATGGGAGGCTCCGGACTTCCCGGAAAATTATCCGACTGTTCATCAAAAAGTCCTGAAGAATCTGAATTGTTCCTTGTGGAGGGAGATTCTGCAGGAGGAACTGCAAAACAGGGTAGAGACAGACATTTTCAGGCGATCCTGCCATTAAGAGGTAAAATCCTGAATGTAGAAAAGTCAATGCTTCATAAAGTATACGATAATGATGAGATCAAAAACATTTATACTGCTCTTGGTGTTTCTGTAGGTACAGAAGAAGACAGTAAAGCTTTGAATTTGTCAAAATTAAGATACCACAAAGTAGTAATCATGACCGATGCTGATATTGACGGATCCCACATCTCTACTTTGATTCTGACTTTCTTCTTCCGTTATATGAAAGAGCTTATCGAGAACGGATATATCTATATAGCCCAACCTCCTTTATATTTGCTTAAAAAAGGAAATAAAAAGATTTACGCATATAACGAAAAAGAAAGAGAAGAGTCTACTTTAGAAATGTCTCCGGATGGAAAAGGTGTTGAAGTTCAGCGTTACAAAGGTCTTGGGGAAATGAACCCTGAGCAGCTTTGGGAAACGACCCTTAATCCTGAAAACAGAATCTTAAAGCAGGTAACAATAGAAAATGCTGTGGAAGCAGATAATGTATTCTCTATGTTGATGGGCGATGAAGTTCCCCCACGAAGAGAATTTATTGAGAAAAATGCAAAATATGCTAAGATTGATGCATAATATTCAATCATTGAGATACAAATAAAAAGGCTTCTGAACAGAAGCCTTTTTATTGATAAAGAGTAAGGATTTTAATAATTTCATTATTTTTGTTAAAATTATTTAACAAGATGAAAATTTTATTCGTTGGGGCCTTATCAATAGCTTCACTATATCATGCTCAGAACTATCCGGCTTCAGCAATTCCTGAAATTCTTAAGAAAAATGCCAATATAGTTATCAGAAAAGATTTCACAACAGTTCAGATCAATAAAGTTGATGAAATAAAGTATTCCTATAATACAGTCAAAACTGTGCTGAGTAAAGATGGAGATTCCAAAGCTGTTGCTTACATACCGTATGAAAAAGGAGACCATATTTCCGATGTGAAAGTAACTATTTACGATAGTGAAGGGAAAAAAATAAAAACCTATTCCAAATCAGATTTTGGAGATTTTGCTCACAATCCACAAGGAACATTTTATTCCAATAGCAGATTGTTGGTTTTATCCTATACTCCCATTCAATATCCTTATACTATTGATTTTTCTTATCAGATAACTGACAAGAATACGGTTTTCATTCCTGACTTTATTCCTTTTTTTTCTACCAATACTTCCCTAGAGGAAAGTCAGTTTAAAATTATTAATAATTCAGGAATTGAATTAAAAACTAAAACATATCCATCCCCGTATAACTATACAAAAGTACAGTCTGTAGATAATGGAACAGAAAAAATATATACTTACAAAGAAGTTCCGGCAATGGATGACGCTCTTTTACTTCCTGAACCTATTAAGATTCTACCTAAGGTCAGTTTTGCCTTATCGAAATTCAACTTGGAAGGAAAGCAGGGAAACCTTAATAATTGGAATGATTTCGGATCATGGTACTACAATAGTATTGTACAGCCGGTTTCAGTATCTACTCCGGCAATAAAAAATGAAATAGCAGCCTTGAATCTGCAAGGGACAACCGAAGAAAAAGTTAAAAAGATTTATCAGTATATGCAGGAAAAAACCCGGTATATCTTTGTGGCTTTAGGAATTGGCGGATGGCAGCCTATGCTTCCTGATGAAGTTCAGAAAAAAGGATATGGAGATTGTAAAGGGCTTACCAATTACATGAAGACACTTCTGGATGAAGCAGGCATACCTTCTTATTATTCAGTAATCATCTCGGGTTCTTCTCCTATTTCGTTTGATCCTGAATTCCCTAAAATGGGAGGGAATCATGTTATTTTAATGGTTCCGACGGAAAAAGGAAATATCTGGCTGGAGAATACATCGCAGCAGATTGCCTTCAACCATTTAGGATATTCTACTACAAATAGAAATGTTTTATCCATTCAAAAAGACGGAATAAAATTAATTGATACTCCAGTTTATCCGGCAGAACAAAACAAGGAGAAACAGACCCTAAATATTAAACTGAATGAAGATAATAGTATTTCAGGAGAAGGTAAATTTGCTTTTACCGGAAGTCAGTATGACTATAATCTGCCATATATTAATTTATCACCTCAACAAAGAAATGAGGCATTGAAAAAACAGTTTGATGTATTGAATTTTGAAAGGGTGGAAATGAAAAATTTTATTAATGATAAAGACTTTGCCATAGCTAAATATGATATTGATTTTAAGGCTAATCATTATTCGAAAAGTTTAGGGGAAGGAATGCTATTCAGAGCGGTTCCTATATTTTCAAGCTCTGTCTATAAAGCAGATGAAAACAGAACATTACCCTTTGAGATAGGTCAGTCTTACGAAGATGAATATGAAATCAATTTTATCATTCCGGCTCAGTATAAAGTAGATGAAATGCCTGAGAATGTGAGTTTAAACTCTGAATTCGGAGCCTATAAGTTAAGTTTTATTAAAGATGGAGCTGTTTTGAAAGTAAGCAGGACAATAAGAATTAATAAAGGCATTTATCCAAAAGAAAAATATAATGATTATATAAGTTTCAGGAAAAAAACTTTAAACAACGATAACTCGAAAATTTTAATTACTAAGATATAAATATGAAAAAAATTATTTTACTTCTTTCCTGTACCATAAGTATTGGCTTTATTAATGCCCAGAAACATGAGTTCCTTAATCCGCCTAAATTTGATGATGCAGATTTATCTAAAGAAAAATCCGGTTTAGATGCCAATGCGCCTGCAGAAATCCTGTATAAATCTTTACATTTTATGGTCGATGGCTCCACAGGAAATCTCCTTAAAAAAGTATATTACAGGGTGAAAATTTATAATAAAGATAAGGCGGAAGATTGGCTGAATCTTGAAATTCCACTCTATCAGAATGGTAGTAGCCAGGAAACATTATCTAAAATGAAAGCTTTTACCTATAACCTTGAAAATGGAAATGTAGTCCCTACTAAAGTGGATAAAAGCTCTAAATATAAAAGTAAAGAGAATAAATATACGAACATAACGAAATTTGCTTTTCCTAATGTAAAAAACGGCTCTGTATTGGAATATCAATATGAGATCACTTCCCCCTTTTTATATGCTATACCGGAAATTCTAATTGAAACGGATACTCCTTCATTATATACCGAATATATATTGGAGAATCCTTTGAATATTTCTTATAATGTAAATTATACCGGAGATCTGGAGCCAAAATACAGAATGGTACAGGATAAGACATTATATGGAATGGATTATAAAACTTACAGATTCGGATATGAGAACCTTAAGGGGTTTAAAACTGAGAAATTTGTAAAAAACGACAGGAATTACCGTACCAAAATAAGTGCAGAACTGCACTCTACCAATTTCAGGGAGCTAAAATTATACTCATCTTCCTGGGAGCAGATTAAAAAAAGATTGTATGAAGATGAAGACTTCGGTTCAGAGCTGAAAAAGACAAAATTAGCGAAAGACAATATGCCTGCCGGAATTTCAGATTTAAAAGGTGATACAGAAAAAGCCGATGCTATATTTAAATATGTGCAGAAAACATTTACCTGGAATAATGACAGGGGAGTAACTACAGATCAAGGATTAAAAAAACTGGTAGAAACAAAAACTGGAAATGCTGCGGAAATCAACCTTTTTCTGGTGATGATGCTTCGTGAAGCAGGTCTCAACTCAGATCCTGTACTTATCTCTACGGTGAGTAACGGAATTATCAACCTTGCTTCTCCCAATGTGTCTAATCTCAATTTTGTAATTGCAGCTGTTAAGACCAAAGAAGGATATCATTTATTGGATGCTACTTCAAAGCAGTCCTCAATGGATCAGCTACCGCCGAGAGATTGGAATCATTTTGGAATTTTGCTTAGTAAGGAAAAAGTTCAACAGCTTCAGATGGAAAACCTGAAACCAAGTTATACTTATCTTACGGTTCATGCAAAAATGAATGAAGAAGGAAGTATTTCAGGTACCTATTCCGATAAAGATACAGGTGCTTATGCGATGTTTGCCAAAGAAAGCTATGATGATAATGCCGAAAAATATAAAAAGCAATATAAAGAAAACTTTACTATAGATTTTACGGATATTGATTCTAAAGTGCTGGAAAACGGTGATTTTGAAAGCACAATGAAATTTACTTCCAATAATCTGATAGATAAGGTAGGGAAGAAAATTATCATTAATCCTATGTTGTTTCTGAGTAAAACAACCAATGAATTTGATCAGGCAGACGAAAGAAAATATCCGATTGATTTCATAGCACCATTTACCAGAACAAAAAAAATTGTATTGGAACTTCCGGAAGGGTATACAGTAGAGGCACTACCTAAGGATAAAAAAATTATAACTGATGATAAAGAGATCGCCTATGAATATGTAGCAGGGCAGAATGGAAATACTTTAGAGATTACTTCTACAACAACAGTATCCAGTGCTGATTATCCTAAAGAATATTATCCTGCTTTTAAACAGATATGGGGAACTGCTTCTAAAAGTGAAAACCAGGTGATCAGTTTAATAAAGAAATAAATCACTTTTTATTGATATAAATTTTCCTTACTTTTGCAGTTAACATAAAAACACTAAACTATGTCAGACTATGATGCATCAGTGGGCGCAGCCGCTGCAGGAATCGGAATAGTGGGAATTATTTTTCAAATTGTAGTGTATCTTTTCTATGGATACTGCATGTATAAAGTATTCCAAAAAGCAGGAGTAGAAAATGCTTGGGCTGGATTTATTCCAATTTATAACATAATTGTTTTAATTCAGATTACTAAAAAACCAATATGGTGGATTATTTTATTCTTTATTCCATTCGTAAACATTTATGCAATCTGGGTCCTTTTAGACAGATTAGCGAAAGGATTTAAAAAAGAAACTCCGCTTTATACAATCCTTTTATTCTTCTTAGGATTTATTTTTATTCCGGTTTTGGCTTTCGGAAATGATACTTTTGATGCTAATGAAATTCCGAATGATCAATAATAATTAATGATTATAAGATAATATTTTTAAAAACCATTCGACTTTTGAATGGTTTTTGCTATTGTATAAAAAATAATAATTATGAAAAATGCAATTACTATTCTGGTTTTTACCTCACTGATTTTCTCTTCAGCTTGTAAAAAAAATGAAAATAAGCCTGAGGAAACTACAAAAGATCCCATAGAGGTCCAGCAACCGGAAAAATTTGTTATAGATTCAGTGATAATGAATGATTCCACAAAGATATTAAAAGGACTTACCGTAAAATATTATTCAAAATTATTAGTATTTCCTACTTTAAAAGATCAAAAATTATTGGATAGCATTTATTCTCAATATAAAGGAGTAAAGGACTTTTCAAAAGAAGGCTTAAAAAGCTATTTAGAAAAAGATAAAAAAAATTATTTTAATTCTTTAGCGAAGGATTTGGAGGGACTTACTGATGAGGAAAGTGAAAGATTCTCTAATCAGGAATGGTACTCCAGTTCATCTATGGAGGTAGTATCAAATATCAGTGACTATATGCATATTCAATATTCCGGCGGGGGTTATGAAGGTGGAGCCCATGATAATTATGGCTTTTCGGAGAGAGTGTTCGATCTGAAAAATAATAAAAGGCTAGCTCTTCAAGATATAACCTCAATGGCTAAGAAGGATTTGGAAGAAAAGCTAATGAAGAATATTGATAAAATTCACGGTGGAGCTACAGATTCTGATGGGGATATTAAGAATACAGACATGCTATTGGTGGAGGTAATACCGGTTACAAATAATTTCTATTTTGACAGTAAAAACCTTTATTTTCACTATAGCCCTTACGAAATTGCGGCCTTTGCGGCAGGAGATATTATTATTCCTATTTCGTGGGAAGAGTTGGGAGGAACACTTAATCCAGAATTTAAAAAAAGAATGAAAATAAAATAATTTAAATGCTTCCAGATTAGGAAGCATTTTCTATTTTTGTGCCGATGGAAAAAGTAGCTTTTATAATTAATCCCTTTTCTGCTAAAAAAAAATATCAGCCTTTTCTGAATGAACTGAAGAAAAAAGTTGATAATGCCTTATACTATGTTTCTGATTCTATTCAGGGAACTGATAATTTTATTCAAAATCATTTTAATGATATTGATGTTTTTGTAGCCATAGGAGGGGACGGAACTATTTCTACCATAGCCAGAAACCTGATTGATACCGATAAAATTTTAGCCATTTTTCCAGCAGGTTCGGGAAATGGATTTTCCAATGAAACTAAATTCAGTCATAATCTTGATGAACTTTTAAAAAAAATAGAAGTCCGGAAATTTAGGAAAGTAGATACATTTACAGTTAATGGAAAGCTTTCAATTAATGTTTCAGGGACAGGTTTTGATGGAAAGGTAGTTAAAGAATTTGAAAAAACAGATCGGGGTTTTAAAAACTATATAAAAGTTTCGATAAAAACATTTATTAATTATAAACCTATAAAGGTAAAATTCCTGGAAGATGAATATAAAAAATATAACGGAAGATATTTAATGGTAAGTATTGCCAATACCCGCCAGTTTGGAAATAACGCTTATATCGCTCCTCAGGCTAGAAAAAGCGATGGATTGGTAGATGTAGTATTAGTGAAAAAATTTCCTTTTTTTTATTCCTTACTTTTTGCCTACAGAATGTTTACTAAAAAACTGAAGGCAGATGATTATATTACCTATCTGCCTGTCTCAGAGATCAAGTTTGAAGTCAATACTAAAAACTGGCACCTTGATGGAGAATTTAATACAATAGAATCTCCGATTCATGTGAAAGTTCTGCCAGACAGTCTCAACATACTCATGTAATCCATCATTAGAGTTAAAATTTACTATAAAAAATCCCCCGGAAAGTAGTTTCAGGGGGATTTTATAATTATGACTCTATGCTTTGTTCGATTTCTTGAGGATGATTTAATGCATACTGAAGTTTATCCTTATCGAGTTGTTTTTCCCAGTTAGCGACTACAACAGTTGCTACAGAGTTTCCAATAACATTGGTAAGGGCACGGCATTCACTCATGAATTTATCAATTCCTAATATTAAGGTCATACCTGCAATCGGAATTTCAGGAACTACAGCCAGAGTTGCAGCTAATGTTACAAATCCAGCACCTGTTACTCCCGCTGCTCCTTTTGAACTTAACATGGCTACCAGTAATAAGATTAGTTGCTTTTCTAAAGGTAAATGGATATCCAGAGCCTGAGCTATAAATAGCGAGGCCAATGTCATGTAAATATTGGTTCCGTCAAGATTGAAAGAATACCCGGTAGGAACTACCAAGCCTACAATAGCTTTAGAGCATCCTGCCTTTTGCATCTTTTCCATAAGACCCGGAAGGGCCGGTTCAGAAGAGCTGGTTCCTAATACAAGGAGAAGCTCCTCTTTCAGATAGATCATTAATTTGAAAATATTGAAACCGTTGTACCATGCTACGGCACCCAGCACTAAAATTACAAACAGGAAGGAAGTTACATAGAAAGTTACTACAAGGAAAAGAAGGTTCAATACAGAATGCAGACCATACTTTCCGATAGTAAAGGCCATTGCACCAAAAGCACCTATTGGTGCAAGCTTCATAAGAATACTTACGATTTTAAAAACAGGAACGGAAAGAGCCTGTAAAAGATCTGTAATTTTCTGGCTCTTTTCTTTTGTTAAAACCAGGGCAACACCCATTAAAATAGCGACAAGTAATACCTGTAATATATTTTCCCCTACCAATGGACTGAATAAAGTCTCCGGGATGATATTCATAATAAATCCGGTAATTGTGGATTCATGAGCTTTTTTCTGATATTGGGTAACATCTCCGGAAAGACTGGCCGGATCAATGTGTAATCCTGCGCCCGGCTGCATGATATTTCCAACAATAAGTCCGATGATAAGTGCAAGCGTGGAGAATGTGAAAAAGTAGATCATTGCTTTTATTGCAATTCTTCCTACCTTTTTCAGATCTGTCATATGCGCAATTCCTAAAGTCAGAGTAATGAAAATAACGGGTGCTATAATCATTTTAACCAATTTGATGAATCCGTCTCCTAACGGTTTCATTTTTTCACCGATTTCAGGATAAAACTTGCCTAAAAGTATACCGGCAATGATAGCAACGATAACCTGAAAGTAAAGTTGCTGGTAGAGTTTTTTAGTTTTCAATGTGTGTTTTTTAGTTTAATTAAATGTGTGGGAAATTAAGAAAAATTATTCAACTGCAACAGAGTCATCCCCACGACCGTCTGCGACCGCATGAATACTGCCTTTATCATCAATTAGGATCATTTCTGTTTTCCCTATATGATCTACACTTTCGAAGGTGTAGCCCTTACTTTTGAGTTCATTGATTGTAGCTTCGGGAAAATTTGTTTCTACTTTAATAGTTTCCGGAAGCCACTGATGATGAAATTTGGGTGCATTGACGGAAATATTGGCATTTTGTTTAAAGTCAACAACATTTACAATTGATTGGAAAACAGAAGTTGAAATTGTTGTACCTCCCGGTGTTCCCACAACCATGTAGGGTTTTCCGTTTTTCAGTAGAATAGTGGGAGTCATGGAAGAAAGCATTCTTTTATTCGGCTGGATGGCATTGGCTTCTCCTCCTACGGCACCAAACATATTGGGAACACCTGGCTTTATAGAAAAGTCATCCATTTCGTCATTTAAAAAGAATCCGGCTCCAGTTACTACAACTTTACTTCCATAATATCCATTAAGGGTAGTTGTTACAGATGCCGCATTTCCTTCCTTGTCAATAATAGAAATATGGGTGGTCTGCATGGATTCTTTTGGTAATGTAATAATCTTACCCACTTCAGCACTGGGTGTAGCCTTGTTGAAACTAAAGCTTTTCCATCTGTTTTTTAAATAATCTTTAGAAATAAGATAGGAGGTTTTATCCTGAATAAAATCCGGATCTCCCATATATTCTGCACGGTCAGCATAAGCCCGTCTTTCTGCTTCTACCATGATTTGCACGGCCTGTGATGAGTTTTGCTGATATTTCTCAAGTTTTTCAAAACCTGACATGGTAAGCATCTGAGCCAAAAGAATTCCCCCGCTGGAAGGTAATGGCATGGAAACGACATCATTATCCTTATATTTAAATTCTAATGCTTTTCTCTCCGCTACTTTATAGTTTTTGAGATCTTCCAGTGTAATAATACCGTTGCCTCTTTTCATTTCTGCTACGATAAGCTGAGCTGTTTTTCCTTGGTAAAATCCCTTGGCTCCGGACTTCTGAATTAATTTTAATGTTTCAGCCAGTTCCTTCTGAATTAAAATATCCCCTTCTTTCCAGGGCTGACTTTTTACAAATACGATGGGTGACTGATTATGTTTTTGAAAGGCTTCTTTGTGCTTATTAAGAAAATCAGCTTCAAGTTGTGTAACGGCGAATCCTTGTTCTGCCAGATCAATAGCGGGCTGAATTAAGGTTTCCATCGGAAGTTTACAATGTTTAAGGGTTGCATAAAAACCGGCAATACTTCCCGGAACTCCGACAGATAACCTTCCGTTTTGGGAAAGATCAGTATTTGCTTTGCCGTTTTTATCAATGTACATATCTCTGGATGCTTTTTGAGGTGCTGTCTCACGATAATCCAGTGTGAATTTCTCCCCATTGTTTTTTACACCCACAAGGAATCCGCCGCCGCCAATATTTCCTGCCTGAGGATATACTACAGCTAAAGCGTATTGTGTAGCCACAGCAGCATCATATGCATTGCCTCCCATTTTAAGAATCTTAGCTCCCGCTTCACTGGCCAGAGGATGTGCGGAAACCACAATTCCCTTATTTTTTACCTTGACTTCTTTGATAATATTGATATCAGTGAATTGTGCAGAAACGGATTGACTGATGAGTACTATTACAGCTATAAACTTCTTCATAATAAAAATTATACCCGAATTTACAATTTTGTTTTTGAATAGGGGGTAAAATCTTTAATTTTGCCCATAATCAAAACTAATAAAAATAAAATGGAGTCCTATACGGAAAAAATATTAATTACAGGTGCTTTGGGACAGATTGGAACAGAGCTCACCAACAGACTGGTTGAAATTCATGGAGCTGAGAATGTAGTGGCTTCAGGATTGGACAGATGGCAAAAAGGGATGACTTCAGCCGGGTATTATGAAAGAATGGATGTTACCAATACCCAACTTATGAAACAGGTGATCCAGGATTATGATATTACTACTGTTTATCATTTAGCCTCCTTATTGTCCGGAACTTCAGAAAAGCAGCCTCTCTTTGCTTGGAAACTTAATCTGGAACCACTTCTTAACCTTTGTGAAATGGCAAAAGAAGGATTGATCAAAAAAATATTCTGGCCAAGTTCCATTGCTGTTTTCGGGAAAGGAATTCCAAAACAAAATGTAGGTCAGGATGTCGTTTTGAATCCTACCACTGTTTACGGAATATCTAAAATGGCAGGGGAGAAGTGGTGTGAATATTATTTCGATAAACATGGAGTAGATGTAAGAAGTATCAGATATCCCGGACTGATTTCTTGGAAAACCCCGGCGGGTGGTGGGACTACCGATTACGCTGTCGAGATTTTTTATGAAGCTATCGAAGAAGGAAAATATACAAGTTTTATTTCTGAAGACACTGCGATGCCTATGCTTTATATGGATGATGCCATTAATGCTACTTTGAAACTAATGGAAGCTCCCAAAGAAAATCTAACAGTTCGTTCATCGTACAATTTAGGGGGAATGTCTTTTACTCCAAAAGAATTGGCTGAAGAAATTAAAAAAGAAATACCAGAATTTAGTATCGATTATAATCCAGATTTCAGACAGGCAATTGCTGATTCATGGCCAGCTTCTATTGATGATTCAGTGGCTAAAAAAGATTGGGGACTTACCTATGATTTTGGGATTTCAGAAATGTCCAGAGATATGATCAAAAATTTAAAAGTAAAATTAGATAAAAACTAATTATTAAAGTTTTACTTTAAGTGTTTATATTTTTAACATTTGATTGCTAATAGATTATGATTTTTATATAAATTAAGGTTTAAATGGTATTGTTAACTTTCAACATCGTAAATATGACATCAGCAACTAAAAAAGTTGTTGAAATTTCTTTGGAAGAAAGAATCAAGATTACGGAAGATAACATAAAATCTATTCTTAGAATTTTAGATCTTCATGATGTTAGAGCTACCTTTTTTATAGACTTATCCATTGCAGAAAAATTGCAGAATCTTATAAAAGCAATTTCAGGTCGTGGACATGAGATTGCTTTTTATAATTTAAATACAGGAATTTCAGAAATAGAAAGGATAAAAAAAATGACGGAGGATTTACTTGAGAAGCAAATTCGCGGAATCCGTCAGAAAGATTTTAAACTCTCCTTATCGGAATTGAAATTATTAGGCTTTAATTATATTTCAAATATTGATAATGCTAATATCCTTTTTCCTTTTAAAAGACTAAAAAGAAATACTGAAATAACAGAAGAAGAAGGATTAAGTATTATTCCCGAAAGTATTTCCCCTTACAGCCAGCTGCCTTATAATGATTTTGTGTTTCAGGTGTTACCTATGAAATATTATGAAAATATGGTGTTTGAAACCTTAAAGAGTGATGAGTTTGTACTGATTTATCTCAATTCATGGCAATTCACGGATTTCAAAAAATATCCGTTTAAAGTTCCTTTTTACAGAAATTATTCTTCAGGTAAAAAAATGGAAGACAAACTGGAAGCGCTTCTCTCTTGGATTAATGAAAAAGAGCTGGCCACTTCCAGAATGAAAGATTATATTTTTTAAGCCCTAAGAAAGCTCAAAAAGTGTAATTTCAGGAAGAACTCCCACTCTTCCGGGATATCCCAATACTCCGAAACCTCTGTTGACGTACAACATTTTTCCTTCACTTTCATAAAGGTCGGCCCATTTTGGATAACGATATTGTATCGGAGACCATTTTATATTTTTTAAATCTATACCGAACTGCATTCCGTGTGTATGGCCGGAAAGTGTAAGCTGGACATTTCCCGGGTGATTTTTTACCACATAATCGAAATGCGTAGGGTCATGGCTCATTAATATTTTAGCTGCAGATTCAGGTACCCCGGCAAGAGCTCCGTCAAGATCTCCAAACTGTGGAAAAGGTTTCATTCCCCAGTTTTCGACCCCCAGGATATAAAGTTTTTCTCCATTCTTTTCAATAATCCTGTTTTCATTTCTCAGCATATCAAAACCAGCCTGTCTTTCATAATCGATCAAGGTTTCAAGGTTTTTCTTTTTGGCATCCGGAGAAGTCCAGGTAACATAATCTCCATAATCATGATTTCCAAGCACGGCAAATTTACCGTCTTTTGCTTTTATAGTGGAAAAGAGAGGAATGAACGGTTTAAACTCATCTGAAACATTATTAACCATATCCCCGGTGAATAGAACAAGATCAGGATTCTGTTCATTGATCAATTGTATCGCGTGTTCCAGTTTCTGAGGATCAGCAAAGCTTCCGCTGTGAACATCCGAGATCTGAACGACCTTGTAACCCTTAAAACTTTTTGGTAAATTTTTAATTTTAACTTTGACTTTTCTTACCGTATGTCGGTACTTTCCAAAAGTAACTCCGTCAATGAATAAAGCGGAGAGAACACCGCCCATTCCAAGACCCATTAAGCTTAAAAACTTTCTTCTTTCAGGAAAAAAATGCTCACTTGGTTTTGTTAAGCTGATTAAGTAGCTTCCTGTGCGGAAAATATCGTCAATAAGCAAAAATAGTACGATAAATATTTTAGGCAGGATAAACGTCAGAAATAAAGTCATCATCAAATGAACTCTGTGAGGATCTTTATCTGCTCTATTAAAATTGGCTATTTCGTAGGCGAAAATACCATATACGGTAAGTGATAATACTACATAGACCGACTTTATCCAAAAGTTTTCTGTTAAAGTCCTGATAGCTTGGTAAATGTAAATTTCTAAAAAAAGAAAAATAGCAGTTCCAATTATAAAATTTCTTTGCATAATCTGTTTAAAAAAAGCACAAAGGAAATTCCCTTTGTGCTTCAATATCTTTTTATTTATTGTTATTAAGGAAATCTATAAACGATAGCATTGATGTTCATTCCGGCTCCTACCGAAGTCATCACAATGTTACCTTTTTCTTTAAACGATTGACCTGCCATTTTTCCTTTAATTATTAAATCAAACATAGTAGGAATTGTTGCAACAGAAGAATTTCCAAACTCCTGAATGGTCATAGGAGAGATCGCATGATCATATTCTTTAATATTGTAAAGCTTATGAAGTCTTTCGACCATCGCATAATCCATTTTCGCATTAGCCTGATGAATTAATATTTTATCAATATCCGTTAAAGAAAGCCCTGCATCATCGATAGTTTCTTTGATAGCTGTGGGAACATTTTTAAGAGCATATTCATAAATTTTTCTTCCCTGCATTCTTACAAATAAACGTTTTTGGTCAAAATCTTTATTAATAGATGAATTATTTTCCAAATAGTTAAGTTCGGCACTATTATCGCATAAAGTATTGTGAGAGATGATTCCTACATTTTCTTCTTCTGTAGCCTGGACCACTACAGCTCCTGCTCCGTCAGCAAAGATCATTTTGTTGCGATCATAAGGGTCGGTTACACGGCTAAGTGTTTCAGCACCTACCACAAGAATTGTTTTAGCAACTTTTGCTTTAATTAAGTTATTCGCCAAGATCATAGCTTCTACCCATCCCGGACAGCCGAAAATCATATCATAAGTGATGCATTTTCTGTTTTTGATACCTAATTGATTTTTAACCCTTGCAGCCATATTAGGCATAAAATTCACATACCCGTTTACTGTTACTTCACCAAAGTTGCTGGCATATATAATATAGTCTAAATGTTCAGGATCTATTTTGGCGTCTTCGATGGCCGCTTTTGCGGCTTGGTAACCGATTTTTGAGTTGGATAGTTCTTCCTCAATAAATCTTCTGTTTTCAATTTCTGTAATTTCTACAAATTTTGCAATAATTTCTTCTGTAGGTTTTTCTATTTTTTCTCCTTCGTCCGTATAGAATTCGGAATCCATAAAATAGTCTCTACCAATGACCCTATTAGGTATATAAGATCCAGAACCAATGATGATTGTATTAGGCATGCGTTTATATCATTTTTTTGAGAATGCAAAGTTAATAATTAATCTCCATAAGAAAGAATTAAAAATATTATTAAATTTGCAAAAAATTTTCATTAAATATGAAAGGTAATCCATCAATAAAAGGCTTATTAATAGCAATTCTGGTATTTGTAATGGCCTTTGGTATCTATTTTCTCTTTTTAGCCAAGGAAAATTATTATTTAGTAGATAATCCTACTCCTAAAACCTATTATTTTAAGATTAATAACGGTTCAGAAGGGGTTATTTCAGGCGGACAAAGTGTTCAGGTAAAACTTAATCAGGGGAAAAATTCTATAAAAGTTTTCGATGACAATAAAAAATTATTGTACGATTCGGCTTTCCAGGTAAATAAAATCCGCGGACTATTAAATATAGCCCATCAGGATTATTACATCAATAGTCAATATTATGGATACAATCTTAAAAAAGATTCATTACTTTTGGCTCTTGATAAAACCGTTATAGACGGTAAAGAATATTTTGGCGGAGCTAAACATTTTAATAAACTATACACAGACGATTTCTATTATAATGTAGATGAAGACTATGATAAAGTCATTAAAAATATAGAGAAAGTGGAATTCCGCACCAAAATTTTCAGAAAACAAGATTACCTTAACTATTATAAAGAATATTACAAGTTTTGACAAACGATATCAATAAAGTAACTCCCTACAATTCTGAGGCTACGAAGAAGAGCCAGGTAGAGGATATGTTCGACAATATAGCACCCAAGTATGATTTGCTAAACCATGTTTTATCCATGAAAATCGATGTTTTATGGAGGAATAATTTAGTGAAATGGATGAAGAAAGATACCCCTAAAGAAGTGCTGGATGTGGCTACAGGAACGGGAGATCTGGCAATCACCATTGAAAAGGGAACGCAGGCAAAAGTAATTGGTTTGGATTTATCGCAACAAATGTTAAATGTTGGCGTTATTAAAATAAAAAAACTTAATTTAGACGGCAAAATTTCAATGCAAAAGGGCGATGCGGAAAATTTACCCTTCGAGGACAATAGATTTGACGCGGTTTCCGTTGCATTTGGAGTTAGGAATTTTGAAAACCTTAAAAAGGGGTTGGCAGAGTTAAGAAGAGTAGTGAAAGATGACAAGAGTGTTTATATACTGGAGTTTTCAAAGGTTGAGGGTTTTTTAGGACCATTATATATGTTTTATTTCAAGCATATATTACCAAAAATAGGTAGGTTGGTTTCTAAAGATAATAGGGCATATACATACCTTCCGGATTCTGTGAATGCTTTTCCTTACGGGGAAAAGATGAAACAAATTCTTTTAGAGACCGGATTTAAGAAAGTTGAATATAAAAAACAAAGTTTAGGTATAGCCACAATTTATAAAGCAACAAAATAACCTATGAATAAATTTCTATTAAAAGCACTGGTTTTAGCTTCAGTTAATATTGCAGTTTTTGCAGATGCCCAATTCAGAACCCGAAACAGAATGGATAAGTTGGAAGAATTTGATCAACAGACCTTCAGTTGGGGTTTTTATTTGAATGGGAACAGACTGGACTACCGTATAGTACTCAATCCAAGATATGGAATGAATGGGAATCAAAATCTTGTTACCACTAAAGAAAGTTATAGCTTCGGTGCCGGATTGATCGGTAAATGGAGACTTAATGATTATTTAGATTTAAGATTGGAACCAGGCTTACAATTTGCTCAGAGGCAATTAACTTTCAACACGCAATCGAATGATCAATATGCTGCCGGAACTTTAACCAATGATCCATTCGTACCTATTCCTTTAACAGAAAATGACAAAATAAGAGATATTAAATCTACTTTAGTGGATATCCCTGTAATGCTGGAGTTCCATGGAATGAGATGGTATAATTCAAGACCTTATATTGCTGCAGGGGTGAACTATATTGTTAATCTGCAATCCAATTCAGATTCGGAAGATGATAATATGCAGCAGGTTTTCAGATCTACCACTCACAATTTTGCATGGTCTGCCGAGATGGGAATCCAATTCTATTTTAATAAATTTAAATTAACGCCGGCGATCAGAGGAACTTTCTTTATGAATAATGAAAAAGTAGCCGATAATGCTACAACTCCTCCTTATTGGGCTTCGGCAATGTCTACTTTACAAACAAGAGCGATTATGTTTGTTCTGAAATTTGAATAAAATATAAGAAAAATAACTTAATACAATACAAAAAAGAGGTACAATAGTATCTCTTTTTTGTATGCAAGTCAAAATATAGAAGGTTTTTATTTTCATGAATACTATTATTTTCCTATTTTTGCTAATAGTTAGAATATACAAAACCTGAAATGCTTCAAGATTTAGAAAACAACTTTTCAGAACTGGAAAAAAAGATTTTGAACCTTCAAAAAAAGTATCAGAATCTTGCTGAAAGATTATCGGAACTAAATATAGAGCATGAAGATCTGAAGAAGAAATATGATGAGGAAAGAAAAAGAAATCAGGTATTAGCAGAAGAACAAAAAAATATAAAACTTTATTCGGCAATATCAGGGAATCCTGAACACAACAGACTCATGAAAAACCACATTAACAGATTGGTAAAAGAAGTAGACTTTTGTATTGCCCAGCTTCAAAACAGTGGATTATAATGGAGGTAAGAAGAATAACCATCAATATAGCAGGGAGAGTATATCCGCTGAATGTACCTGCAGCAGAGGAGGAAACTTTGCGTAAAGTAGGGAAGCAAATTGAAAATATGATTAAAGATTTTGAACAAAATTTTGATGTAAGAGATAAGCAGGATGCTCTGGCAATGTGTGCCCTTAAATTAGGGACCAATGCAGAAGTACTTTCTGTTAATTATGAAAAAAATATAAATTCTACCAATGTACGGTTACAAAGTATGAACCGTCTGTTGGATGAAACAGGGAAATAGATTTTTTTTCCTTGAAACGACTGCCTACATTAATTCTAACACATTAAAGGTAAACTCAACGCTAAACAATTACCGAACAAATGTCCATTGAATGGCGTGCCGGACTTCCGGATTACAGACAGTGGAAATCAGTTCAAATCGTGTTGATTAGGAGTTTACTCTCAATCTTTGAATTGTTGTAGGCTTTTTTATGTATTAAAATAAAGACAATTAAAACTCAATATATATGACAACAGCCATTATAGTCGGCGTTATTTGCTTAGTAATAGGAGCTATTATAGGGATGGTATTCTCTAGAAGCTCACTAAATTCTAAAGCAAAATTTATTATAGATGATGCAAAGAAGAATGCCGAAAATTTAATAGAAAAAGCTAATGTACAAGCTGAATCCATAAAGAAAGAAAAGAACCTTCAGGCCAAAGAAAAATTCCTTGAACTAAAGTCTCAGCATGATGCTGATATCCAGGTGAGAGAAAAGAAAATGCAGGAAGCCGAAAAAAGAATTAAGGATAAGGAGCATAAGCTTAATGATGAACTTAGCAAAACAGGGAAATTAGAAAAAGATCTGGACAGACAGATTGCTGATTATGCTAAGAAAAATGAGATTTTGGATAGAAAACAGTCGGAATTAGATTCTATAACTGCTAAAAAAGTTGAAATCTTAGAAAAAATTTCTAATTATTCTGCTGATGAAGCAAAAGCTGAATTAGTGGAGTCCATGAAAGCAGAAGCGAAAACCAGAGCTCAGGCGCATGTTCAGAGTATTATGGAAGAAGCTCAGATGAATGCGAAAAGTGAAGCAAGAAAAATTGTTATCCAAACCATTCAGAGGATAGGAACAGAGCAGGCTATTGAAAATTCAGTATCTGTATTCAATATCGAATCTGATGAAGTAAAAGGTAGAATTATCGGTAGAGAGGGTAGAAATATCCGTGCTTTAGAAGCTGTAACCGGAGTCGAAATTATCGTAGATGATACACCGGAAGCTATTCTTCTTTCCTGTTTCGATCCGGTAAGAAGAGAAATTGCAAGATTATCACTTCATAGGCTGGTTACCGATGGCAGAATTCACCCTGCAAGAATTGAAGAAGTTGTAGAAAAAACAAGAAAACAAATAGAAGAAGAGATCATTGAAGTAGGTAAGAGAACCATTATTGATCTTGGAATTCATGGATTACATCCGGAATTGATTAAAATCGTAGGTAGAATGAAGTATCGTTCTTCATATGGTCAAAACTTATTACAGCACTCAAGAGAAGTGGCCAATATAGCTGCAACGATGGCTGCTGAGTTAGGATTAAATGTTAAATTGGCTAAAAGAGCAGGTTTATTACATGATATAGGTAAAGTACCTGAACAGGAATCTGAACTTCCGCATGCACTGCTAGGTATGCAATGGGCAGAAAAATATGGAGAGAATGCAGAAGTAATTAATGCGATTGGTGCTCACCACGATGAAGTAGAAATGACATCATTATTATCACCTATTATTCAGGTTGCAGATGCCATTTCAGGAGCAAGACCAGGGGCGAGACGTCAGGTTTTGGAATCTTATATCCAAAGATTAAAAGATCTTGAATCTGCGGCTTTAAGCTTTGATGGTGTATCAAGCGCCTATGCTATTCAGGCAGGAAGAGAATTGAGAGTAATGGTTGAAAGCGGAAAAGTAAATGATGAAGTTGCTTCTCAGTTGTCTTATGATATTTCGGAAAAAATTCAAAATGAATTAACCTATCCGGGACAGGTAAAAGTTACTGTAATCAGGGAAACAAGAGCAGTAAATATTGCGCGATAACATCTGTAATATATTAATATATAAACCTTTCAAAAAAATTGAAAGGTTTTTTTATATCTGATTTTGAAGAAATGTTTTCCTTTATGATAGCTTTGTCAG
>NZ_JALAHD010000157.1 GCF_022712095.1 Chryseobacterium sp.
AAACCCTCAATTAATAGAACAGATAATTCTTTTTAATGCTAAAAGAAAAAATAAAATTTTTCTTCAAAATAAAGAAATAAATATTATTCCATGTTCTACTTTCGGAGTATATACTTCATTACGCACTGTTCTTAATAATGGAGATGAAGTCATTGTTATTCAACCGTCTTATTATACCTATGCTCCTTCTATTATCATGAATGGAGGAATTCCTGTCTATTACGATGTAGAAGACGATTTTTCAATTGACTGGGAAAAACTGAAAACTAAAATTTCCTGTAAAACAAAAGCTATTATTGTCAATTCACCCCAAAATCCTACAGGGAAAATATGGAAGGCGGAAGACTGGAATTATTTGTATGAAATAATCAAAGATTATGAGATTTATCTGATTTCAGAAGAAGTTTATGATATCTATTACTATAACGGAGCGGATCATTATAGTTCTTTTCTCCATCCTCAATTAAAAGAAAGAACTTTTTGCATCTTCTCATTCGGAAAAATGTTTCATACCACAGGATGGAAGATCAGCTATTTACTAGCCTCCGAGAAACTTACTTCTCTTTTCAGGAATTATCAGCAATACATTTCTTACGGGGTAAATAGTCCTGCACAATACGCTGTTGCTAAATATCTTGAAGTATTCAATCCTTCTGTCAATCAAGCTTTAATGGAAGGCAAAAGAAATATTTTCTGTGACATGATCAAAAACACACCTTTAGAAATTGAAGAGAAAACTCCCAGCAGTTTCTTTCAGATTGTAAATTTCAGGAAACTCTCTAAAACAATGACTGATGTTGAGTTTTCCAAATGGCTGACCACTGAAAAGAAAGTCGCATGCTTACCTCTTTCGGCATTTTATCAAACAAAACAGAATTCAGATTATATATGTTTCAGCTTTGCAAAGAAAGATGAGATCATTATCCAAGCATTAGAGCATCTGAATAAAAGTATATAAAAAACACTGCCAAAAAGGCAGTGTTTGATTTTTTAAAAAGAAAGGACTCTTACATCAATCCTTCTGTTTTTTGCTTTACATTCATCCGTATCATTAGCTTTACAGACAGGGTATTGAGAACCATATCCTTCAGCTTCTATCCTATCTGCAGGAATTCCCATTTCAAGCAGTTTCAGTTTTGTTGTTTGTGCTCTTAAATTTGACAGTTTCACATTAGTTTCTTCACTTCCTGTATTATCAGTATATCCTCCTAATTTTATTTTTAATGTAGGATAAGAATTTAAAATTTCAGCTAGATTATTTAATTGCATATCAGACCCGGCCTTGAGATCACTTGAACCACTTTCAAAATATAAGTTTTCTATAGTATACCAGTTGTTAGAATCTAATACAGCATTGTTTTTATTCTTAATATTCATATACAAATGATATAGCTGGCTATTTTCTCCTAAAGAAATTGTTTTCCCGCCATTGAGCTTTACATTTCTGTTTTTCCCCGTTTCATAAACAAAATCCCCACTTTCATTGAGATAACCTTTTATTTCTTTTTTTGCAGTATCGATAAAAAAATCCTCTGATACTGATTGGCTATCATATACTCCGATCAGACTTTCAATTTTTGTTTTTCTGTTTGCTTCAATCTTATCTTTATGGAGGGTAGCCAATGTTGGAGCTATAACAAGTGAAACTATAGACATCAGTTTAATCAAAATATTCATAGATGGTCCTGAAGTATCTTTAAAAGGATCTCCGACTGTATCTCCTGTTACAGATGCTTTATGTGGTTCCGAACCCTTATAATAGGTCTGTCCATTAATATCAACACCTTTTTCAAATGATTTTTTAGCATTATCCCATGCACCTCCTGCATTATTCTGGAACATTCCCATTAATACTCCGGTAACTGTTGCTCCAGCCAGAAAACCACCAAGGACTTCAGGCCCAAAAATAAAACCGATCAATAATGGAGAAATAATCGCAATAGCCCCGGGAAGCATCATTTTTCTTATGGAAGCATCTGTAGAAATAGCCACACATTTTTCATATTCAGGCTTTGCTTTCCCTTCCAGAATTCCGGGAATTTCACGGAATTGTCTGCGTACTTCTTCCACCATTGCCATAGCAGCTTGTCCCACCGCTGTAATAGCCAATGAAGAAAAGATAAACGGAATCATTCCTCCAACAAACAATCCGGCCAGAACATCTGCTCTGTAAATATCAATGCCATCGATTCCTGCAATTCCTACAAATGCAGCAAATAAGGCTAAAGCTGTTAGAGCAGCTGAAGCAATTGCAAACCCTTTACCTGTTGCAGCTGTCGTATTACCCACTGCATCTAAAATATCAGTTTTTTCTCGGACTTCTTTTGGAAGTTCACTCATTTCTGCAATTCCTCCAGCATTATCTGCTATAGGTCCGAACGCATCAATAGCCAGCTGCATTGCTGTAGTAGCCATCATTCCTGCTGCTGCTATAGCCACCCCATATAGTCCAGCACATAAATAGGAGCCATAGATCCCTCCTGCTAAGACAATAATAGGCAATAAGGTAGATTCCATTCCTACGGAAAGTCCACCGATTATATTGGTAGCATGCCCTGTAGAAGACTGCCTGATAATACTGGAAACCGGTCTTTTTCCTATTGCAGTATAATATTCAGTAATAAGGCTCATTAAGGTTCCTACGATTAATCCTACTATAATAGCACCGAATACCCCCATTTTAGTAAATTCATGACCTCGGAGCACCATAGTATCGGGCAGAATATAAGTAACTAAAAAATAAGAAGCTATCGCTGTGAGAATAATACTGCCCCAGTTTCCAAAATTAAGTGCAGTCTGAACTTCAGATATAGATGAAGACACATTATCATTCACTTTTACAAATAAAGTTCCTATAATTGAAAAAATAATTCCTACTCCCGCTATTAACATGGGTAAAAGAATAGGGGCAAAACCTCCAAAAGAATCTTCAGATAATGTTTCTCTGCCTAATACCATTGTCGCGAGAACTGTGGCCACATAGGATCCAAATAAATCAGCTCCCATTCCGGCTACATCTCCTACGTTATCTCCTACATTATCTGCAATAGTGGCTGGATTACGGGGATCATCTTCAGGAATTCCTGCTTCTACTTTACCTACAAGATCTGCCCCTACATCTGCAGCTTTGGTATAAATACCGCCACCTACTCTTGCAAACAAAGCAATAGATTCAGCACCTAAAGAAAATCCGGTTAGAATTTCAATGGTTCTTTCCATCTCATGGGAATCAACCGGAGAATCAGGGGCAAAAATCTGTCGGATTATCAGAAATAAGGAACCTAAGCCTAAAACGGCTAATCCTGCGACTCCCATTCCCATAACAGAACCTCCAGTAAAGGAAACTTTAAGAGCTTGTGAAAGTGAGGTTTTAGCTGCTTCTGCGGTTCTCACATTAGCTTTAGTTGCAATCTTCATTCCTATAAATCCCGCTAATGCAGAGAAAAAGGCCCCTACAATGAATGAAACTCCTATACTCCAATGTGACGTAGAATTACTTATCCCCATTATTCCTAAGAGAATGGCAACAACTATAACGAAATAGGTAAGAATTTTATATTCAGCTTTCAGAAAAGCCATTGCGCCATCAGCTATATATCCGCTGATTAATTTCATCTTTTCGGTCCCGGTATTTTGCCTGCTGACCCACTTGCTTTGAATATAAGTATATAATAAAGCTATCACACCAAAAACGGGAATTAAAT
>NZ_JALAHD010000158.1 GCF_022712095.1 Chryseobacterium sp.
GAGCAAACAAACATCTTCTTTCATTTTTAACAAAAAGAGTATCTTTAGACATAAAAAATTGATATTGTATGGACATCGAATTCAATAAAAGAGAAGATCAAAATAGACTTAGATTATCTGAAATAACCCGCTTACTTTCTGACATTAAAAAAGGAGGTGGGGAAAAAAGGCTTCAAAAACTTCGGGAGGAAGGAAAAATGACAGCAAGAGAAAGGATCGAATATCTTCTTGATAAAAATTCAGATTCCATAGAAATAGGTGCATTTGCAGGCTATGAAATGTATGAGGAACATGGAGGATGTCCCAGTGGCGGTGTAGTGGTTGTAATAGGCTATGTCTCCGGAAGACAGTGTATTGTAGTGGCCAATGATGCTTCGGTGAAGGCAGGAGCCTGGTTTCCCATTACAGGCAAGAAAAACCTGAGAGCTCAGGAAATCTCAATGGAAAATAAACTTCCTATCATTTATTTGGTTGATTCTGCAGGAGTTTACCTTCCTATGCAGGATGAAATTTTTCCTGATAAAGAACACTTTGGGAGAATATTCAGGAACAATGCAAAAATGAGTTCTATGGGAATCATCCAGATTTCTGCAGTAATGGGAAGTTGTGTTGCAGGCGGTGCTTATCTGCCTATTATGAGTGATGAAGCTATGATTGTAGATAAGACAGGCTCTATTTTCTTAGCCGGAAGCTATCTGGTAAAAGCTGCTATAGGGGAAAGTATCGATAATGAAACATTAGGTGGGGCAACAACTCATTGTTCCATTTCAGGAGTTACAGATTATAAGGCTAAAGATGACAAGGACGCTTTAGACAGAATCAAAAATATTATGAAATCAATTGGGAGCTCTGATAAAGCCGGATTCGACAGAATTGAAAGTTTATCTCCCAGACAAAATCCCGAAGATATATTCGGAATCATGCCTGTGAGTAGGGCAGAACAATATGACACTTATGATATTATCAAATGCCTGGTAGATAATTCTGAATATGAAGAATACAAACCTGATTATGGCAAAACAATAGTTTGCGCTACAGCAAGAATTGATGGATGGGCGGTGGGAATCGTAGCTAATCAAAGAAAAATGGTAAAAAGCGGAAAAGGTGAAATGCAGTTTGGAGGAGTGATCTATTCCGACTCTGCAGACAAGGCAACTCGTTTTATTGCGAACTGCAACCAGAGAAAAATACCATTAGTTTTTCTACAGGATGTTACAGGCTTTATGGTAGGTTCAAAATCCGAACATGGAGGAATTATAAAAGATGGAGCAAAAATGGTTAATGCAGTTTCCAATTCAATAGTTCCAAAATTTACCATTATTACAGGTAACTCTTATGGTGCGGGTAACTATGCCATGTGCGGGAAAGCTTATGATCCTAGATTAATTGTTGCATGGCCATGGGCAGAGCTTGCGGTAATGGGAGGTACACAAGCAGCAAAAGTACTGGCCCAGATTCAGGAATCAGCTTTAAAAAAACAAGGTAAAGAAATTTCCGAAGAAGATCGTAATCAAATTCTAGACTCTATTTCCAAAAAATATCAAAAACAAATTGAATCTACTTATTCTGCTGCGAGACTATGGACAGATGCTATTATCAGCCCTATAGACACCCGAAAATGGATCTCTATGGGAATAGAAGCAGCTAACCATTCTCCTATAACAGAAAAATTTAATTTAGGAGTTATTCAAGTATAACAAAAGTTCATTATAATAAATACTTTAAATAGGTCTTATCTTTAGGTAAGACCTATTTTTCTGTTAAAAAAAGTTAAAAAATATAAATTTTCTAAACATAATAATAGTAAGGTAAGATTTTTGTTGTTTGCAACTCCTAAAAACTAATAAGCACTCCAAACTCTTTTTTTATTACTAATCCCTTTAAAAAGGAAACCTATGAAAAGATATTTTGCAGTACTGATAAGTCTATATACCATTTTTCTATTATATATGATGTTTTTTGCATCAGGCAGAGAAGCTTCGGATATTTCTTATCTTCAGGTAAGACCATTTAATACCATCTTACATTTCTTCTCGGATCATAATATTGAAAAAGAGGCTTTTATTGTGAATATTGTCGGAAATATATTTGTATTCAGTCCATTTGGATGGTTAGGATTATGTATCCGAAAATTCAATTATTTTATTCCTATAACATTATTCTTTATTTTTACTATTAGCTTAATAGAAACAACTCAATATTTTACAGGAAGAGGAGTAGCAGATATTGATGATATATTTCTCAATACTTTGGGAATGCTCTTAGGCTTTGTTATGTTTAAATATGCCACTTGGATTAATATTGGAAACATAAAAATACATTTTGATTTACTCGATCTTAAAAAAGTACAAACAACTTCTTCTTAAAAAGATAGTTTAAAGTAACTCAAAATAACATAACTATATAACTGATTTCAATAAGGGCCGGATAATAGCCGGTCTTTTTATTTTACATCTGAATCAAAACTTCCAAAAATCAATTGAACCTCATTTTAAAGCTTTTAAAATAAAATTTAATTCGATTCTAATCCATACTCTTCTATTCAAGCTCATTAAAGCACTTATAATATAATGGAGAAGTAGAGTATATAAAACTATGTTATATTCCATATAAGAAGTTTGAATAATCAGGAAAAATAACCTTCCTTTCTAATTACTGTTATTCACCCTCTCTATTTTCAATAAAAGATTAAATAGGTATTCCATAGGCATTTATTCTGGATTTGCACAATGTATGAGCATAACATCTCATCATACATCATAAGGTAAATAGGTAGTAAGCAATCAAATAGTATTACGTACTATTTTGGTTTCTATCTTTTTATTCTATTATATTTAGTACAGTATGGTTAGTTATAAGTAATAGGTATAAAAACAAAAAAGTCTCATACGTAA
>NZ_JALAHD010000159.1 GCF_022712095.1 Chryseobacterium sp.
CATTCACACCATTCATTTTTTCCTTAAATTTGCCAATCGGAAAATATGAAATGAAATTTTCATGAATTGAATTCAGTCTTATTTTCCAATATCTACAATTAATTCCTAATTTATGCTATCAAAAATAAACCCTATACAAACCCACAGCTGGAAAGTTCTTGATGAACATTTTGCCGATAATGATTTTGAACTGAGAGAGCTTTTTCAGGCTAATCACAATCGTTTTGAAGAGTTTTCATTGAAAAGAGAAAATTTCCTTTTTGACTATTCTAAAAATCTGATCAATTCTAAAACAAAACAGCTTCTATTAAATCTGGCTGAAGAATGCCAGCTTAAGGATGCTATCAACAAAATGTTTTCAGGAGATAAGATCAATGAAACAGAAGGAAGAGCAGTTCTTCATACCGCTTTAAGAGATTTTTCAGACAAAGAAATTTTGGTAGACGGAGAAAATATCAAGCCTCAAATCAAAAGAGTTCTTGATCATATGAAATCTTTCTCCGAAAAAATTATTTCCGGAACTCATAAAGGATTCAGCGGAAAAGAGATTACGGATATTGTCAATATAGGAATCGGGGGGTCTGATCTTGGACCTGTAATGGTTTGCTCGGCTTTAAAACATTTCAAAACAAGGTTAGATGTTCATTTTGTATCTAATGTGGACGGAAACCATATCGCAGAAGTCGTTAAAAATTTAAATCCGGAAACCACTCTCTTTATTATTGCTTCCAAAACGTTTACAACACAGGAAACCATGACGAATGCCCACTCAGCAAAAGACTGGTTTTTAAAGGCTGGAAAGCAGGAAGATGTTGCTAAACACTTTGTAGCTTTATCCACTAATGTTCAGGAAGTTAAAAAGTTCGGAATTGCGGAGGAGAATATATTTGAATTCTGGGACTGGGTTGGCGGAAGATACTCACTTTGGAGTGCTATCGGATTAAGCATTGTTCTTGCTGTAGGGTATGAAAACTTTGAACAGCTTTTAAAAGGAGCATTTGATACAGATCAACATTTCCAGACTGCCGAATTTTCTGAAAACATTCCTGTTTTAATGGGTCTATTAGGAATCTGGTACCGCAATTTCTATGCGGCAACAAGCTATGCTATTTTACCATATTCTCAATATTTAGACAGATTTGCAGCTTATCTTCAGCAGGGAGATATGGAAAGTAACGGAAAGTCTGTTGACAGAAACGGTGAATTTGTAGAATATGAAACAGGACCCATTATTTGGGGAGAACCAGGAACAAACGGACAGCATGCTTTCTATCAATTGATTCACCAAGGCACAGAACTTATTCCTGCAGATTTTATTGCGTATGCAAAAAGCAGCAATACAATTTCAGATCATCAGGATAAGCTTTTAGCCAACTTTTTTGCTCAGACTGAAGCACTTGCATTCGGAAAAACAGAAGAAGAAGTTGAATTAGAACTAAAAAAAGAAGGAAAATCTGATGAAGAGGTTAAAAAACTTCTCAACTATAAGGTCTTCCAGGGAAATACTCCTACTAACTCTATACTATTCAATGAATTAAATCCTTTTTCATTAGGACAGTTAATCGCTATGTATGAACATAAAATTTTTGTTCAGGGAGTCATCTGGAATATATTCAGTTTTGATCAGTTTGGAGTAGAATTAGGAAAGGTATTGGCCAATAAAATATTACCGGAACTTGAAAATAATGAAGCAATTAGCTCTCATGATAGTTCTACAAATGGTCTGATCAATTACTATAAAAGAAATAAGTAAATTTGAACTCAATATCTAATAAATTGTAAAAATGGCAGAAATTCTTGACGGACTAAAGATATCCAAGGAAATCAAGGCAGAAATCAAGGTAGAAGTTGAAAAGATCCTTGAAAGCAAAAGAAGAGCTCCACATTTGGTAGCTATCCTTGTAGGAAACAATGGTGCAAGTAAGGCGTATGTAAACAGTAAGGTAAAAGATTGTGAAGAAGTAGGATTCCGTTCCTCTCTTTTAAAATTTCCAAGTACTGTTTCTGAATCTGAGCTACTGGAAAAGATTGATGAATTAAATAAGTCTAAAGCTGTAGACGGATTCATTGTACAATTACCGTTACCAAAGCAGATTGATCAGGAAAAGATCATCATGGCAATTGATCCGAGAAAAGATGTAGACGGATTCCATCCTGAAAATTTCGGAAAAATGGCATTGGAAATGGCTACTTTTTTACCGGCCACTCCATTTGGAATTCTGACATTATTAGAAAGATACAATATAGAAACAAAAGGTAAAGACTGTGTTATCATCGGAAGAAGTAAAATCGTAGGAAGACCTATGAGTATATTAATGGGAAGAAAAGATTTTCCAGGAAATTCAACGGTGACACTTACACACTCTTATACTAAGGATATTGAAGAATATACTAAGAAAGCGGATATAGTGATTACTGCCTTGGGAGATCCTCATTTCTTAAAAGGAGATATGATCAAGGAAGGAGCAGTAGTAATCGATGTGGGTATTACAAGAGTAGACGACGATTCTCCAAAAGGATATCATCTTGCAGGTGACGTTGATTTTGACAGCTGTGCAGCAAAAGCAAGTTGGATCACTCCTGTTCCGGGAGGTGTCGGACCTATGACCAGAGCAATGCTGATGAAAAACACCATCATTGCTTACAAAACTTCAGTCTATAACGACTAAATTTAAAATGAACAAAGAAGAAGATATTTTATTAAAAGAAGGTAAAATGCTCCCCGTGATGGAGCATTTTTACACTCTTCAGGGAGAAGGAGCACATACAGGAAAAGCTGCTTATTTCATCAGATTGGGAGGGTGTGATGTAGGGTGCCACTGGTGTGATGTGAAAGAGAGCTGGGATCCGGAATTACATCCGCTGATGAATGCAGAAGAAATTGCAGAAACAGCAGCTAAGCATTGTAAAACAATTGTATTAACGGGGGGAGAACCGTTAATGTGGAATTTAGACATTCTTACATCCAAATTGAAGGAGTTAGGATGTACTATTCATATTGAAACTTCCGGAGCTTATCCTATGAGTGGACAGCTGGACTGGATTACACTTTCTCCCAAGAAAACAGGCCTTCCAAAAGAAGAAATTTACAGCAAGGCTCATGAGCTTAAGCTCATTGTGTTTAACAATCATGATTTTGCATTTGCTGAAGAACAGGCTGCAAAAGTTTCTGAAAACTGTAAACTATATCTTCAAAGCGAATGGAGCAAAAGGGATGAAATGTATCCTAAAATAACAGATTTCATTTTGGAACATCCTAAATGGCAGGCTTCTGTACAGACACATAAATATCTGAATATCCCATAAAAATATGTAGTTTTGTACTCTTCGTAACTTTCCAGACGACAGATGCAAAGAATTCGATATTCCAGATACCTGAAACTCATTATTATTTCGCTTGACCTGGGGGTTATAGCTTCTGTTTTTATATTCTTTTTTATTACAAGAAATAAAAATCTGGCTTATAATGAAGAAACATGGTATCAGAATATCTTTTCTTTGATTCTTCTCTTTTTATTTTGGATATTGCTAAGTGGAAGAACCAAAATTTATAATATTACAAGAAATCTTACTTATACTCTGTTTCTGGAGAGACTTTTAATTCATTCTCTTATTTTTATCCTCGGAGTTTTTCTGATCGGAAAAGTAAGCCGGAATGTATTTTTTAATTCGGATATCTATCGTTTAGGGACTTATCTGGTTTTTTTTATTTTCCTTATTAAATCCACCGTCTATTTTATCATCAAGTATTTCAGGTCACTGGGGATTAACCATAGAAACGTGATGTTTCTAAACGAAAATAATTCGACTGAAATATTAAAAAATATATTAGAAGACCGAAAGGATTACGGATATAAGATATTCACGTATAATCATCTGGAAATAGACAATGAAATATTAGTTGAGTTCTGGAAAAAAAATGGAATTCACACATTGTATCTTCCTATTGAAAATAACTTCACTAAAAAAACGGAAAATGAAATTTTCCAGTTAGCTGAAGATAATAAGGTACATATAACGCTGATCCCTAATATCACTCAAAGCGATTTCTTTCTTTATGACCTTGATTATATTCAGACGCACCCGGTTCTCAATCAGGCCCGGTATCCTCAGGATTACTACTTTAATTTTTTATTAAAGAGAACCTTTGATATCATATTTTCTTTTTTTATTTTAGTCTTTATATGTTCATGGTTATTCCCTGTTATTGCCATATTTATAAAAATAAGTTCTAAGGGTCCTGTTTTCTTTCTTCAGAAAAGGTATGGATTCCACGAAGAAGTGTTTACCTGCATTAAATTTAGAACTATGATTGTAAATGAGGATTCAGCAAAGAAAACAACCAGTGAAAATGATTCAAGAATTACCCGAATAGGGAATTATTTAAGAAAGACAAGCCTGGATGAGATGCCGCAATTCATCAATGTATTAAAGGGAGATATGTCTGTTGTAGGGCCACGACCTCATATGTTGGCTGTAGATGATTATTATAAACCGAAGATCGGGCGGTACAGTTTAAGAAGCATGGTGAGCCCCGGGATTACAGGTCTGGCACAAGTAAGTGGACTGAGGGGTGATTCTGGAAATGTGGAAATTGAAATGAATAAACGGATTCTGGCTGATGCTTTCTATGTACGGAACTGGAGTTTCGTATTGGACTTGGTCATTATTCTGAAAACTATTTTATTAGTAATAAGTGGAGATAAAAAAGCAAAATAAATAATGCTTTAATAAAAAAAGTCTAATTTTGCAGAATGTTAAAAAAGTTTTTTACAGCTGTAGGAGAATACATTATTCTTCTAGGTAAATCACTCCAAAAACCCCAAAAAATGAGGGTTTTCTGGAAACTTCTTATGAGAGAAATAAATGATTTAGGTGTCAACTCTTTCGGGTTGGTTATCTTTACCTCTATATTCGTGGGAGCTGTAGTAGCCATTCAAATGTTTAACAACTTTGATGCCTCTTCATTTCCTATTCCTCCTTCATTTGTAGGATATGCAACCAAAGCGGTTCTTGTTCTCGAATTCTCTCCTACCATCATCAGTTTGATCCTAGCAGGAAAAGTTGGCTCATATATTGCTTCAAGTATTGGGACAATGAGGGTTTCCGAACAAATTGATGCTTTGGATATTATGGGAGTTAATTCACCGAATTATCTGATTTTTCCAAAAATTATTGCCTGTATTATTTTTAATCCTTTACTTATTGCCATCAGTATTGTATTTGGTATAGGAGGAGGTTACATAGCGGGAATTTTGACCGGAAACTGGACAGAAAATGATTACATTGTTGGTATACAGATGTATATGCCCAATTTATTCATTTATTATGCATTTATAAAAACGGCTGTTTTCGCTTTTATCATCGCTACAGTACCTTCTTATTTCGGATATTTTGTGAAAGGGGGTTCATTGGAAGTAGGTAGAGCAAGTACTCAGGCTGTAGTTTGGACCATGGTATTTATCATTATTTCCGAATTAATATTAACCCAATTAATTTTGAGCTAAATGATTGAGGTAAAAGATCTTAAAAAAAGTTTTGATGACGTTGAAGTTCTTAAGGGTATTTCAACTTCATTTGATAAAGGAAAAGTAAACCTGATCATTGGGCAGAGTGGTTCCGGAAAAACGGTATTTCTGAAAAGTTTATTGAATGTTTATCAGCCTTCTTCCGGAGAAATCCTTTTTGACGGAAGAGACATCAATGTGATGTCCCGGGAAGAGAAACAACATCTACGGACAGAAATAGGAACTGTCTTCCAGGGAGGAGCATTATTTGATTCCTTGACGGTAGAGGAAAATATCATGTTTCCACTGGATATGTTTACTAATTTAACATACAGAGAAAAGAAAAAAAGAGCTTTTGAAGTCATCGGACGAGTACATCTGGATAAAGCCAATAAAAAATTTCCCTCTGAAATTTCAGGAGGAATGCAAAAACGGGTTGCCATTGCAAGAGCAATTGTTAATAATCCCAAATATTTATTTTGTGATGAGCCTAACTCAGGTCTAGATCCTTATACATCCAATGTAATCGATGATTTACTATTGGAAATTACCAAGGAATATAACACGACAACCATTATCAATACACACGATATGAACTCTGTAATGACGATTGGAGAGAAAATTGTATATCTGAGATTAGGAATTAAAGAATGGGAAGGAAATAAAGACATACTGATTACCGCAGGCAATAAAAATTTAATTGACTTCGTTTATTCTTCAGAGCTCTTCAAAGAATTAAGAGAGTATCTGCTTGAAAATAATAAATCTATTGAAAATACAATTACTAAAATAGACGATAATGAAAAAGATACTTAGTATAGCATTAATAGGATTTTCTATGTGGGCATCTGCCCAAATTTCACTGGCAGGAAAGGCCAACCTAATATTCCCGACAGGATCTCCTTCATGGAAAAATATAAAAGGGACTGTTGACCAAGCTGTGGAAGGAAAGGGTAAGAACAATGTGGGGTTCAATTTAGGTTTGTCATTAAAGGCATCCTTACCCGCTTCATTCTTCCTAATGCCGGAAGTATATTATACCCACTTTAAAAATGATTTTACGGACTCCAGCTCCAACACTTCTTTTGATATTAAAACCAACAGAATAGATGTTCCTGTTCTTATAGGACACAATGTACTTGGAAACATGTTAGGTGTATTTGTAGGTCCTGTTGCCAGCTTCAATCTGGATAAAGAAAAGAACTTTAACAATTTTAAGCAAATTTCAAAGGATGATTTTACCGTTGGATATCAGTTCGGAGCTCAGCTTGAAATTAAGAAACTGATTGTAAATGCAAAATATGAAGGAGCATTCAGTAAAGATACCCGAAAATTTATCAACTCCGTATCAGGTGATGAAGTGAGATATGATAACCGACCTAATTTATTTATGGTAGGTTTGGGTTATAAATTCTAAATATAAAAAAATAAAAAGTATAAAAAATCCTCAATTAAAATTGAGGATTTTTATTTTGTGCGTCGAGCTCTGCCTGACGTTTTGCTATTTCGGCAGCCTGTTTCTCAAGCTCCTCTTTTTCTTTTTGCAGTTGTTTAAATTCTTTTTTCTTCTGCTCTGCTTTTATAGCGCTTCCTTTACTCATATACCCCACCATTCCACCAATGATAAGGCCAATTCCAATACCTCCCATAATACCCATAATATGAGAAAGCTTAATTTGCTCTACTGCAAAGTCAGTTGTAAGATAAAATAACAGAGCAGATACAGCTAAAAGTACAAACCCTGTAAGTGATAAACTCTTCATAATCTTGTGTTTTAAAGTTAGAAAACTTCTTCAAATTTAATGAAAATTTACAGTTTACCACCTGCTGCTTTGTAATATTCCAATGCTTTCGGTAAATCTCTCTGAATATCAGAAATTCTGGTCTCAGGATTCGGGTGAGTAGACAAAAACTGAGGAGTTTTACTTCCTGTAGATGCGGCCTCCATTCTGTTCCAGAAAGGGATAGCTTCTCTTGGGTCATATCCGGCCATTGACATTAAATATAATCCCATTTTATCTGCTTCTGACTCCTGATTTCTTCCATATTTCAATAATGCTACCTGTGATCCTATCGGGTAAACCTCTTGAAAAATATTAGCCCACTGAGCATTAGAAATAGTACTTCCTAAAATAGCACCTCCATACTGTGCAACCATAGCTTGAGAAATTCTTTCATTACCATGACCTGCCAACGCATGAGACACCTCGTGCCCCATTACTACAGCCAATCCGTTATCATTCTTTGTCACCGGTAAAATCCCTGTATATACGGCCACTTTACCTCCAGGCATACACCATGCGTTTAATTCATTGCTTTGTAAAAGATTAAACTCCCACTGATAATTAGCCAGATCAGAAGATCTTCCTATACTCTGATAATATTTTTCTGCAGCTCCTTTTATTCTGCTTCCTATTGTTTTTACCTTATTGGCATCAGCTGTTCCTGTAATCACTTTGGAATCTGCAAGCGTTGTTTTATATTCCGTAGCAGACATTGTCAATATTTCAGAATTATTGGCCAGCTGCAAAGACGATCTCCCTGTAATAGGGTTAGTAGTACAAGCTGCAACCGATAAAACGGCTGCCCCAATTCCTAATAGGTGTGTAAATTTCATAGTCTATAATTATATTTATATTTCAAGGTTTACAATTTCTATTCCAAAAGGATTGATAAGCTATATATTTGCATACATTTTGCTATTTAAATTTAATAATTATTACGATCATGAAAAATCATATTGCCATATTCTTTGTTTTTGTATCAATTTTATTTTTTCAAAGCTGTTCTTCACAGAACACAACAGATTCAAAAACAGTAGATACTTTGATAAATTCAGGTGAGCTTACCTTTTTTGCCCAAAGAGCAAATCCTACCAATTATGATGTAATCAACATAATGAATTCAATTCCTAATTCTACTTCTACAAGGGTTTTAGACCTTAGTGGCGGTAATTACACAATTGAACTGAAAAAAGACAATCTGGAAGTTGTACTTCCTTATTTCGGAAGATTGTTTAATCCTTCTTTAGGAAATGTTGACAAAAATAGTTACAGATTTACCTCAAAAGATTTTACAGTCAGTAAATCTCAAAATAAAAAAGGAAACTGGGTAATTAAAATTAAACCTAATGATGTAAGTAATGTTTCTGATATTATTATGGAGGTATTTAAAAACGGAAAAGCCTTCGTATCTATGAGAAGTAGTGACAGACAACCTATTTCCTATGATGGATACATTTCGAATAATGAAATTCCTAAATCTTAAGTCTTATTTTTAGAAAGAAAATTTTCAACAAATAATTTTGCTTCGGTACTCGGATTTGAAATCAGTTCTGAAGCATTTTTTTTATGCTGAAGATAAGCATCTTCTACTGTAGCATCCTTTTTGATCATCGACAAAATATATTCCTGGACCCAATATTCATATCTTTTTTCTGACTGCTGTATTCTTACAGACTCAAAATTTCCGTTTTGTTTTTTTAAATTAATGAATTCATCAATTCTCTGATATAGCTCTTGCAGTCCTTCCTTCTGTAATGCAGATCCTAAAAGCACAGGAACTTTCCAGTCTTTTTCTTTGGGCGGAATAAAGTCCAGTGCTCTTTTAAGTTCAAGTCTTGTATTCTTAGCCTTCTGCCTGTTTGAATCATCTACTTTATTAATGAAAATGAGATCCAGCATTTCCATAATTCCTCTTTTTATTCCCTGAAGTTCGTCTCCGCCTCCAATAATTTTCAGAAATAAAAAGACATCGGTAATATCCGCAACCAATACTTCAGATTGCCCTACTCCAACGGTTTCTATAAGAATATAATCATATCCTGCAGCTTCACAGATGAGCATCGTCTCAAAAGTCGTGTTAGCTACTCCACCTAAAAATCCTGAGCTTGGGGAAGGGCGGATGAAAGCATTTTCTTCTTTGGCTAATTCTTCCATTCTGGTTTTATCACCCAGAATACTTCCTTTATTGATCGCAGAGCTCGGATCTATTGCCAGAACCGCAACTTTTTTATCATGAGAAATAGCAAGTCTTCCAAAGCTTTCTATAAATGTTGACTTTCCGGCACCGGGAACACCGGTTACCCCAACCCTGATAGAATTGCCTGTAAAAGGCATTATCTTCTTTAATAATTCTTCGGCTTGCTCTCTATGTTCCGCTTTTTTACTTTCAACTAAAGTAATGGCTTTTGCAATCAGACGTTTGTTGCCTGACCGTATACCATTCATAAGCTCTTCTGTAGAAAATTTCATCTATTCAAAAATATAAAAATAACCTTCAATATCCCATAGGAAGCCGCTTTAATTTTATTTCTTCTAAATTAAAACTAGCTTTCATCTCTTAAACGATAACAGTATTTCATTATTTTTGTTCATAATAAATCTATAATCATTATGAAAAAATTAATTGTATCATCGTTCTTTATTTCTATAGTACTCGCTTCATGTACACCTAAAACATCTGCTGTTACAGGGCCTGTGAATACTTCTGCAGAAAAATTAGCACAGGGAAAAACAATTTTCGATAATTCTTGCGGAAGATGTCATGATTTACCGGAACCTACTGCACATACTCCTGTACAATGGGTAGGAATTATGAATGCAATGGCTCCCAAAGCTAAATTGAATGATGAACAGCACCAGCTTGTTTATGATTATATTGTTTCAGTAAAAAAATAAATTCAAAATAAAAAAAGAAGACTTATTTAGTCTTCTTCTTTTTTATTCTGGTTTTCCCTTCTTTCATTTTATCTTTCAAAAATTTTTTTCTGTTTTCCAGAAAGTCTGTCATTGAATTATTATAGCTGAAACTCTTTGCTTCTTTCAAAAACTCCAATGCTTTTTTATATTCCAGCCTGATCTCAAAAAGCAGAGACTTATAATAAAGTATTTTTGACTTATCAATCCCTTTAAGCTTTAAAGAAAATTTAATAAGTTTTTCTGCCTCCTCAAGATCTTCATTATCTAAAAGACATTTTATATAATATTGGGGAGTATTAAGATTGGTAATATCACACTGCATCGCTTCTTCAAAATATAATTTGCCTTTCTCATAATCATTCAGCGTTTCACTATATATTCTTCCCATTAAACAAAGACTGTCTGCGTCTTCCGGATCATAAGACAATGCATAATTCAGTGCTTCCAGACACTCGGGAAGACAGTAAGGATAATTATCCAATGCTTCAAAATAATATTTATTTTTAGTTAAGATCATTTTTATAATTTTTTAATTCATTTTTCAAAGCGTTTCTCTGCTTTTTAAAAGACTTGTCCTGATGATTTTTTTTAAAATCAGTCCCGGAGAATGTACGGACGGGACTACCCCTTTTTACCTGAAGGTGATTGTTCCAGGTTTCCTGCATTCTTCTCTCTAATTGCTGAATATACTGAGCTGTCACTTTTTCTTTCAGTCGAGTAATAGAAAGCTTTTTATTCTCTAGCTGGGAACGTGAGTCCTGTGTAAAAACACTTAATCCTGTCGGAAGGTGAGTAGCACGAACTGCTGTATTTACTTTATTTACATTTTGTCCGCCACTTCCCTGGCTTCTCGTTGTCTGGAACTGAATATCTTTTTCATTAAAATCAATGGTTTCCAATTCTTCAATTTCAAAAATCCCAATAAACCAATTGCTTCTTTTATGCAGTTTCCGGAATGTACTTTTTCCGGTCCATGCAACCGTTCCTACCCAGTTTTTCAGGAATAGTGAAACTTTTTTTCCTTTTAAAAGGAGAGTTATTGATTTTAATGTCAGGTTTTCATCACCTTCCTGCCTATGAATAATTTCATAGTCTATCTTTTCCTGTTTTACTTCTTCGAGGAAGACCTTCAGAACTTTTGCTACTACCCACTGGCATTCCAAAGGCCCTCTTCCTGAAGTAATCTGTATTAATTTTTCCATTCTAATTTGGCATTTCACTTAACCGTGGATGCCCTACGGGATCAATTCTTTTTTCCAGTAAATCTTTTGCAGCCATTACCGCCCAGCATTTATCACTGGAGTGTATGTTCCTGTAAAATGAAAGTAAAACATCAGGTCTTACCACTGTAAAACCATTGATTTTAACCGTTTCCAAATCATTCCTTTCAAAGAAATCGATGGTAATCCTATGGGATTTTCCATGATCCGATTCTACAGTTTTCTCATATCTGCGAAAGTTTTCCTCACTGGGTAAATGATCATATCGTGTCCAGACTTTCTGAAAACCTTCCTGTTGGAGGATAATGATGACTTCTGCCACATTTTCTTTCTTTACAAAAATGTCTATATCCTTATGATCATGTGCATGTTTATACTCTGTATGTCCCGGTTCCGACATGAAATGCCATGCCCAACCTCCTGATAGAATGATCTTATCTTTCAGTTTTTCTAAAATTAACAGTCCACTGTCAATTCTGAATTCCGGCCAGGTTTCTCCGTATCTTTTTATATTATGTGGTGCTCCCATTTTCTTATTTTTTTATTTATCCATTCTTACAATTCTCGGTTGAAATGTTCCAAGAATATCCACCAGCTCATTCTGAGCATTCATGACTTCATTAATATCCTTATAAGCCATAGGTGCTTCCTCTGTATTCCCTCCCATCAATACGACATTCTTAAATTTTAATTCTTTTTTAATGTCATTTTGAGTGAATCGGTTTCTGCATTCTCCTCTTGAAAAAGCTCTTCCTGCTCCATGTGAAGCTGAATTTAATGATTCCGGATTTCCTTTCCCTTTTACTATGAATCCTTTTGCCGTCATAGAACCCGGAATTAATCCCAATTCATTTTCATTAGCCGGAGTCGCTCCTTTCCTGTGAACGATGACTTCTCTTCCGTTATGAACCTCTTTCCATGCAAAATTGTGATGATTTTCTATTCGGGCTCTTACTCTTCCCCCGATAGCTTTCACCAATCTTCTATGAATATCATTATGACAGGCTGAAGCATAATCTCCTGCAAGATTCATAGCTGTCCAGTATTCCAACCCTAAATGGGTATTCAGGTCTAACCAAGCAAACTGTTGAGCTTCTTTTGGTAAAGGACACTGTTCTCTTGCTACCCTGGAATAGTACTGGGCAATCTCTGCTCCCAGCCCTCTGGAACCACTGTGAGAAAGAATTCCCAAGTATTTTCCTTTCGCAAGTCCTATCTGTTCATCTTCTTCTGTGATTTCCACTTCTCCAAACTCCACAAAGTGATTTCCCCCTCCTGAAGTTCCCATCTGCTTAACCGCTTTTCCTTTTAATCTTCTCAACACCGGAATCAGATCAAATGTATCTCTGTCAAATATTTCATGCTCTGCATGTGACTTATGAGTTTCATACATCCCGAATTTGGTATGTTCGGCTAAAGCATTTTCATATTTATCTTTTGCTCCATCCAGATATGAAATTGGTGTATCCAGAATACTTAAACTCATTCTGCAACCTATATCCATTCCTACTCCGTAAGGAATTACAGCATTTTCTACAGCCAGAACTCCTCCGATTGGGAGCCCGTAACCACTATGAGCATCAGGCATTAAAGCTCCCTGAACCGATACCGGCAATTTCAATGCGGTATACAACTGATTTTTTGCTTCATCTGAAATCTGAGTTCCGAAAACCTGAAATGAGGCACGCTGTGTATTCAGCATTCTTTTTTCTGTTTTTTTGGAAGCAAGCAGCGCTTCTGCAATCTGCCCGAAGGTTAAATCCTTTTCATAATTTTCAGGATTAACCAGAATATCTTTTAAAAGAGATTTTACATAATGAATATTTTTTGTAGCAAAATTTCTTTTCATTACTTCCAAAGCAATTGTAATACTCTGGTTATTTGGATATCCTAATTTTAATATATCTTTTCCTTTAAGTTTTAAATTTCCCATTGTCTTTGTTTTAAATTTGATTCAGAACCTATAAGTCCTGAAAGCAATCCGCTAATTCCATTGCCGATTGCTGTTGACTGAAAAATTTTCCAGTCCCGATAGGCTTCGGATATTCTTTCTTAGAATTCCATCGATAAGATTTCCCTATTATCCTATTAGTAAGAATACCTTTTATCTTGTTTTTTGCCAGATGAGATGATAAATATTCTTCTTCACATTCCAGATCTGCATCTATCGGTTTATAATGAGTAATCATATTGGGCCTCACTCTCAGTACAAATCTCCAGGGCTCTATAAACTCATAATAAACCTTACGGGTTTTCCCTGCAAAACAATATTCCTCTTTTTTTATAAAACATTGTTTTTCTGCATCTGAAAGCTTAAGCTTTTCACTGTTCCATTCATACCAATAAATTCTCCTGAGCTTCTGTTCCCGGGCGACATATATCTTTTTACCCCATTTTCTTTTCTTCTTTAGAAACTTTCTGACTGGTGAATACATATTCGTATTAATCTTTCTTAGAAGCTCTTCAAAGAATTCTCCCTGCTTGGACCTTTTTACATCATCACGTACAACAAAAAATCTTACAAATCCTCTTTGATAGGGTTCTTCAAGTGGAATCCAGGGTATATTACATCTGATTATACAAAGCTCATTTCTTCGTTTATACTTTTGTCTTATCTGTTTTTCTATATCTTTTTTTATCGTTCTTTTTCTGCTCCGAAGACTTCTTAGTCGATAGAACAGAAGTTGATCATCTGCCATTTTATTTACATATTATTCATCAAAATTCTTATTAACTAAAAATTTAGTTAATAAATGTTTCTATCATCTGCTAAAGGATTTTACTTACAATCCGCTTTATTAAATGATAATCTGAATATGATTTTACAATCCTTTTCATGAATTTTCAAGACAGAGAATACATGATGGCTGAAACCATAGCAAAATGATAAATGACTTATTAAAAAGATTTCGGAAAAATTTAAATTTGAAATAGCGCGCAAAAAACCCGAAATCTGTACGACTTCGGGTTTTTGATATCTATAGTAATATTATTCTAAGAATGTACCAAACCACGAAGCCTTACCACCATAAGCGGTAACCCAACTGTAGAATTCTGAATCGTATTGAACATTGCTTCGTTGTTTTTTTAAATGGTTAAACTTTATTTCTTGGTGCAAAGATATATTATTTTTTTTATCCTTAAAATTTTTTTTTCAAAAAAACTCACCTTTCATCATACTGACCATCAGTTCTAGAGCACTTTCTGAGTGAAGCATCTCTGTATTATCAAGTGTATCTTCTGTGACTTTGGATGCTCTTTTCTTCATTTGTTCTTCATAACATGAAAGGGCTTCTTTTATTGTTTTAAAGTTATTATGGGTCAGACATTCAGCAAGTTCAAATGCATCTTGCAATGCCATATTAACACCTTCTCCAGCATAAGGAGGCATTCGGTGGGCAGCATCTCCCAACATAGTCAAACCTGGTAAAGTTTCCCAGGTCTGATCCAAAGGAAAATGATATTGAGGTCTTGCCATACACCATACCTCATCGCCGGAAAACAGTTCATTCCAACCCAGATTCCAATCACTAAATTCTTGTTTAAACCAATTGAATATGGATTGTTTATTTTTAAAATCAATCCCTGAATTTTCCGCCCAATTTTCATCTATTTTACATCCAGTATAAAAAGACAAACTTCCATCTCCTTTTGAGCTTAAAATAATAGATTTGCTGTTGTAAAAAGCACAAACTTTTCCACCTTTCACTAACTTGTTTAAGATAGGGGCATTTTTATCTGCATTGTAAATATTTCCCTCTAGAATAGTAACTCCTGAATAAATAGGAGAGATTTCAGTAACATATGGGCGTATCTTTGAATTTGCACCATCAGCGGCAATCACCAGGTCGGCATATTCGGAATTTCCATTTTTAAAATGAATAGTCCATCCATTACCGTTTTTTTCTAAAGAAGTGAAGTTACTATCCCAGACAACAGTTCCGGGTTTCAAAGAGTCCAACAGTATTTTACGCAGAGGACCTCTATCTATTTCCGGTCGATCTTCAGAGTATTCTTTATTGTGGTGATCATCATGAAAAATGTTCATATTTTGGTCAACAATTCTCATTTTCCCCGCATTCGGACGGTAGTTTGAATAGAAGACTTCTAAAAGTCCCGCCCTTTTTAAAGCTTCCAGACCAGATTCATCATGCAGATCCAAAGTGGCTCCCTGAACACGAACATCCTTATTATAATCCCTTTCATAAACTTTTATTTCTGAACCATTCAATTGTAGTAAACGAGCTAAGGTTAATCCACCAGGACCGCCCCCAATAATGGCTATTTTTTTGTTATTCAGTAACATATTTTATATTTTACGTTACAAAATTAGGCTTAAGATAAAGTGGAAAATTGTATAAATCGGTCGTTTTGATTTTTGAATAATTCTTTAGGAGAAACTCCTGCAAGTTTTTTAACTTCTTTAATAAAATGTGCCTGATCCGAAAAGTTCTTTTCCGGAAAAAGTTTTCCTTCTTTGATATGTCCCAAGGAAGCTCTGAATCTAAGGATATTACAGTATGATTTCAAAGATAATCCGAATTCCTTTGTGAAGTATCGATTTATCTGCCTGCTGCTCCAACCTATTTTTTCCGAGATATCGTTTATGGAAATATCTCCCTCACAAGCATATAATTCCCTGAAAAGTTTTCCTTTTCTAGGATCTAATTCTTTGGGGAGGGATTCAATAATTTTCTGAGACGAATATTCATAAAATACCTTAAAATCATTCAACATTTCTTTATGAAATCCCCAAAAGTTCTTATCAAGTATTTTTGCTTTTCGCAGAAGATCAGCAATTGGTTCTTTTAAAATATATTCTACAGCAGAAAGTTTAAAACTTATCGAAAACATTCTTGTTTTTGCTGGAATTACAATTTGATCCGGTAATGTTTCAATTCCTAAGAGGATAATATTAAAGGGATCTAAGGAAGAACGAGATAAAATAATATCCACTTTTCCATCAGGCAAAAGCACTACTTCTCTTTTTTTATCAGAATGGTTCTCCAACATCCAGAAGCTTTCTACAAAATCTGCGATTTCGTCAGGGGGGTGTAGACATTGATATTCAATCTGATCCATTATTATATTTTAATAAAAAACCTATAAAAAACACGAAACTTTTCATAGGTTAATATACTATAATTTTAATTTAATCTTTAGATCCTAAAGAATCCATTACTCTGTCCATTCCCCTGCTATTAGGTTTATAAACCCTTTCCGGATCAAGAAAATAAACACTATGCCTTGCCTTGGCGATAATTCCGTTATATACATCTTCAGGAAGATCGGCAACCGTTTTTTCTTCGCTGCTTTCCGGTTGTTTTTTGTATACTTCAATAGCTCCTTTTTCATTCAGAAAAGTTTTGGCTTTCTGAGCCTCTTCAAGACTGTCTGTATATACTACAACGTCATGATTACCCACACTTTCCTTACTGTATGCTGATAACAATTCTCCTTTTTTCACAAAAAGAAAGTCCCAAAAGCTTTTTGTTTTTTCATCTTCTTCATAGTTTTCAGAAGATGATCCTTCATGTAATTTCGATTTGGACACAATGACATCTGATTCATCAAAACCATGGTTCAACAAGTCTTTTTTCACTTCTTCCACATCTACAGATGCAGGAAATACTGATATTACTGTATAAGGCATAATAAAATTTTTATTCTTATAGTGCAAAAATCATACAGAATACCCCCTTATATTATTTTATTTTTCCTGATTTATGAAAGCTTTTAAAATATCTACGGCACATTTCGGCAAATTAGTTCCGGGACCAAAAATAAAGTCAGCTCCGTTATTGTAAAGGAACTCATAATCCTGTTGAGGAATAACCCCACCGACTACAATAGTAATATCATCGGCACCGAGTTTTTGAAGTTCTTCCACAACCTGAGGCACCAGAGTTTTATGCCCTGCTGCCAGGGAAGATATTCCTAGAATATGTATATCGTTTTCCACCGCCTGTTTAGCTACCTCTTCAGGGGTCTGGAACAAGGGTGCAACGTCAACATCAAATCCCATATCAGCAAAGGCCGTTGCTACAACTTTAGCTCCTCTGTCATGTCCATCCTGCCCCATTTTAGCAACCATTAATCTTGGACGGCGTCCTTCTTCTTCTTCAAACTGCTGAGTAAGATGAAGTGCTTTTTCAAAGTATTCGTTTTTACCTGCATTCATAGCATATACACCGGAAATTGTTTGAATATTTGCTTTATATCTTCCAAAGCTCTCTTCCATAGCATCACTCATTTCTCCCAAGGTCACCCTTCTTCGGGCAGCCTCAATACATAATGCAAGGAGATTTCCTTTTCCCGTTTTAGCGCTTTCCCTGATATCATTCAGGATCTGCTGAACTTCTTCATTATTTCTTTCTGCTTTTATAGTATTCAATCTTTCGATTTGTTTTCTACGAACTTCGGTATTATCGATATCCAGGATTTCTATTTCATCCTGTTTTAATGAAGATTTAAATGAGTTCACTCCAATAATGAATTCTTCCCCGCTATCAATTTTAGCCTGTTTTCTGGCAGCAGCTTCTTCAATTCTCATTTTAGGAATTCCGGCTTCAATGGCTTTAGTCATTCCTCCTTCCTGCTCTACCTCATCAATATATTTCATCGCTTCTTCGATCATCTGCTGGGTAAGGCTTTCTACCAAATTACTTCCTCCCATAGGATCTACCACATCACATATTCCACTTTCCTGCTGCAATATAATCTGAGTATTTCTCGCAATTTTTGCCGAATAATCTGTCGGAAGCGCTATCGCTTCATCTAAAGCATTGGTATGAAGGGACTGGGTCCCTCCTAATGCTGAAGATAATGCTTCAACAGCGGTTCTTGTAATATTATTAAATGGCTCCTGCTCCGTTAAAGACCATCCTGAGGTTTGGGAATGTGTTCTTAGAGCCAGAGATTTTGGATTCTGGGGATTGAACTGTTTTAAAAGATTAGCCCAGATATATCGTGCAGCTCTCATTTTAGCAATTTCCATAAAATGATTCATTCCGATAGCCCAGAAAAATGAAAGCCTGGGGGCAAAATCATCCACATTCATTCCTGCTTTGATTCCTGTTCTTACATATTCCAATCCATCCGCCAAAGTGTAAGCCATTTCCAAAACAGGAGTTGCTCCCGCTTCCTGCATATGATAACCGGAAATGGAGATTGAATTAAATTTCGGGATATTATGGGAAGTATATTCAAAAATATCAGCGATAATCTTCATGGATGGAGCCGGTGGATAAATATAAGTATTCCTTACCATGAATTCTTTCAGAATATCATTTTGAATAGTTCCTGAAAGCAGTTCCTGTTTTACGCCCTGTTCTTCTGCTGCCACAATATAAAATGACAGGATTGGAAGTACTGCGCCATTCATTGTCATAGAAACAGAGATCTGATCTAATGGTATTTCATTAAATAAAATCTTCATATCTTCTACTGAATCTATAGCAACACCTGCTTTCCCCACATCTCCTACCACTCTTGTATGATCTGAATCGTACCCCCTGTGTGTTGCCAGATCAAAAGCCACTGAAAGTCCTTTTTGCCCGGCAGCCAGATTTCTCCTATAAAAAGCATTAGATTCTTCTGCAGTAGAAAATCCTGCATACTGACGGATTGTCCAGGGTTTCTGCACATACATAGTGGAATAAGGTCCTCTTAAATAAGGAGCTATTCCCGGTACTGTATGAATTAAGGTTTTATTGAGGACGTCTTCTTCTTTGTAAGATGACTGAAGCTGAAGCCCGTCTTTTTCAAAACGATAAATTTCCGTTTCATTCCCAACCAGATTAAATTGAGGAGTTTTATTTTTAACTTCTCTTCTCATACTTTTCAGATTTATAGGTTGCTAAATTTACGTATTTTCAAATGAATATTTAACATAAAAAAAGCACCATTATTTCAGGTGCTTATCTTTTTTATTTCAGTTTTTTAATTCCCATTTCAAAGAGTGCGAATGAGATAAGATCTGCATTTTCACTTATGATCTGATCCGTTGCCCTACCGGCTCCGTGTCCGGCATTTTTCTCAATTCTTAAAAGGACAGGACGATCGCATGCCTGTTTTTCCTGAAGCTCAGCTCCAAATTTAAAGGAGTGAGCCGGTACCACTCTATCATCATGATCACTTGTAATAATCATCGTTGAAGGATAACATGTCCCCGCTTTTACATTATGAACCGGTGAATAGGATTTTAAATATTCAAACATTTCTTTACTGTCTTCAGCTGTTCCATAATCATAAGCCCAGCCTGCTCCTGCTGTAAATTTATTATATCTCAACATATCAAGCACACCTACTCCAGGGAAAGCCACTCTTGCAAGATCAGGCCGCATAGTCATTGTGGCTCCTACTAAAAGTCCTCCGTTTGATCTTCCGGAAAGTGCCATATATTCTTTGGAAGTATATCCTTTGGACTGTAGATATTCTCCTGCTGCAATAAAGTCATTGAATACATTCTTCTTCTTCATTTTGGTTCCTGCATCATGCCATTTCTTTCCGTATTCACCTCCTCCCCGGATGTTTGGAACAGCATAAATCCCCCCGTTTTCCATCCATATAGCATTTACTACGGAGAAAGCCGGCTGCAGGCTGATATTAAACCCTCCATATGAGTATAAGATAGTAGGATTTTTACCATCAAGTTTGATTCCTTTTTTATAGTTAATCATCATTGGAACCTCAGTTCCATCCTTTGATGTATAAAAAACCTGTTCTGAAATATAATCATCAGGATTGAATTTCACTTTAGGTTTTTGGTAAACTTCCGATTTTCCGGAATCTGCATTGAACTTATAAATTGTTCCGGGAGTAATGTAATTGGTAAACGAAAAATAAAGATCTTTTTCTTTTTTCTTTCCTCCAAGTCCGGAAATATTTCCTTTTCCGGGAAGTGAAATATCTCTTATCAACTTTCCGTTCTTATCATATTGTTTTACCTGATCAATAGCATCAATCATGTAAGTTGCAAAAAAATAACCTCCACCGGAAGAGACTCCCAATACATTTTCAGTCTGAGGAATTACATCTTTCCAGTTTTCCGGAGTTGGTTTTTGTATGTTTGTTTTTACCAGACGCATATTGGGAGCATCTTTATCTGTAAAAATGAAAAGGTCATCTCCTTCCGTATCTACTATATTGGCATTGATATCAAATCCTTTTACGATCTGAACAAAATCTCCCCCTTTCTTTAAGTCTTTGATATAAAGTTCATTCCCGTTTGTAGCATTTGCTGCTGAAATAATAAGATATCTCTGATCTTCGGAAACTCCGGCGCCAAGATATCTTCGCGGTGTTTTTTCTCCACCAAAAATAAGCTGATCTTCACTCTGTTTTGTTCCCAGCTTATGAAAATAAACTTTGTGTTTATCCGTCATCCCGGAAAGAACTGTTCCTTCTTTAGGCTTGTCGTAACTTGAGTAATAAAACCCTTCGTCTCCCAGCCATGAAATTCCACTGAATTTAACATCTACCAGCGTTTCATCGATTTGCTTTTTTGTTATTGCATCGATGATGATGATCTTATTCCAGTCACTTCCGCCTTCTGAGATTGAATATGCTGCTAAGTTTCCTTTCTTATTGAAAGATAACTGAGAAAGTGAAGTAGTTCCTTTTTCTGAAAATTTATTAGGGTCAAGGAACTCTTCAGTTACTTTGGTTTTATTGTTGGTTCTATATAAAACTGACTGAGCCTGCAATCCGTTATTTTTAGAATAGTATGTGTAATCTCCTTCTACGGAGGGAGCTGAAATTTTTTCATAGTTCCAGATCTCTGTCAATTGATTTTTAACCTGATCACGGAACGGGATTTTTGAAAGATAATTCTGGCTAAAGGAAACTTCTTCATCTACCCACTTTTTAGTCGGTTCGGAATCATTTTCCAGGTCTCTGTACGGGTCTGCTACAGATGTTCCGAAATAAGCATCTGTCTGGTTGCCTTTTAAAGCTTTAGGATAGTTCATTTTCTGAGAATAGAATGTTGCTGAAAACAATACTCCAGCTGTTAATACAATCGGTTTAAAATTCATACTAAACGGTTTTATCAAAAATACATAAATATATTAAATGAAAACCGGTGTAAGAAACACCATCAATTTGAAACAAAAAAATCCCGACAAATCGGGACTTTATATTGTTTAATTGAGTTTATTTTTAATAATTTTCTTCTTCTCCTTTCATTTTTTCTGCATTTTCCGCCATGATCACTGCATCAATCATTTCTGAAATATCTCCATTCATGTAAGCATCGAGATTATACATTGATTTATTGATTCTGTGATCGGTAACCCTTCCCTGAGGATAGTTATACGTTTTAATTTTTGCAGAACGGTCTCCCGTTGAAACCATTGTTTTTCTTTGGGCAGCAATATCTCCCTGAACTTCCTGCAGTTTAATATCATATAATTTGGCACGAAGCATTTCCATTGCCAGTTCACGGTTAGCTAACTGTGAACGTGCCTGCTGACATACGACTACAATTCCGGAAGGCTTATGGGTTAACTGAACTTTCGTTTCTACTTTGTTAACATTCTGTCCTCCAGCCCCTCCTGAACGGGAAGTCTGCATTTCAATATCCGCAGGATTGATTTCCACATCTACTTCTTCAGCTTCCGGTAGTACGGCAACTGTAATAGCAGAGGTATGAACCCTTCCCTGAGATTCTGTTTCCGGAACACGCTGTACACGGTGAACTCCTGATTCAAATTTCATGATTCCATACACACCTTCTCCTTCTACCTTCATGATTAATTCTTTGTATCCTTTAGCCGCTTCGTTGGAATCTGTAACTTCATGTCTCCATCCTTTTGTTTTAAAGTACATGGAATACATTCTGTAAATATCTTCCACGAAAATGGCAGCCTCATCCCCTCCTGTTCCTGCACGTAATTCTACAATAACATTTTTATCATCAGCAGGATCTTTTGGGATTAGCAACACTTTCAGCTCTTCTTCCAATCCAGGAATCTTTTCCTGAGCTTCCAATTTCTCCATTTTAGCTAAATCCGATAAATCCTTATCTGAACCATCTGCAATAATCTCATCTGATTCTTCAATAGTATCTAGAGCAGATTTATACTGATCATATACTCTTACAATTTTACCCAGATCACTATATTCCTTGTTCAGAGAAGAATATCTTTTCTGATCTGAAATTACATCAGGCTGAATAATAAGGTCTGCCACCTCATTATATCGTTGTTTTATAGCTTCTAATTTTGGAATTAATGATTTAGACATTGTAGAAATTTTGTGCCTGCAAAGATACGAAATTTTAAAAACCCTTTATAATTCCCTTTTAGAAAGTTTTATATCTATTCCGTATAAAATAACCCCAAATAAGACAATACCCATTCCGATAAGGCTTTCTTTTGGATTATTAATAAAAGTAAAGTATATGATATATGCACTGAAAAGAAGGAATATTGTTGGAAAAATATAAAATATATTAGATTTAAAAATCCTTCTTTGATTCTTTTTCAGAAAAAACACAGTGGATATAGATAAACTGGCAAATAGCTGAAGAAGAAACGCCGTATATACAAATATTTCTTTAAAAGTTCCGGAAAGAATAATGACAATAGCAATTACCGTATGGGCAAAAATAGCTCTTACAGGAATATTTCTTTTATTATTAACCGAGAGTGATCTCCATAAATAATTTTCTTTCGCAAAGGCCTGGGTTAGTCTTGAACCTACCCAAAGATATCCGCTTATGGTTGCAATCAATTGAAGTGCAATAAAAATATTAATCAGCTTACCTGAAGAGCTTCCCAACATATTTTTAGCAGCTTCAGCCATCACATCTTCCTTTCCTACCAACTGATCTAAAGGAGCATGTTTAAGCATGACATAATTAATCAATACATAAGCGACCGTCACAAAAATGGTACCTATTATTAAAGCTTTAGGAAGGTTATACTTTACATCCCTGATTTCTCCAGCTATATAAGATGCAGAATTCCATCCGGTATAAGAATAGGTAACAAATATTAATGATGTGGCGAAGGCCGGCATTGTTATTTCCTTTTTCCAGGTTGTATCAAAACTTAAACTGTTCCCTATCCCAGGCTCAGAAAGTCCAACTCCCGCGATCACAAGTATTACTATAAAAATAATCTTGATCAAGGTAAAAGAATTATGAAATCTGCTTGATGCCTTTAAACTAAATGATAATGACAGGGAAACAAGAACGATTATGAGTATGGCGAAGGTATTTCCAAAATCATAATTAAAAACCGAAAGGTATTTGGACATTGCCAATGCAGCGAGTGCTACCGGTGAAGAAAAACCTATAATCAGAGAAACCCAGCTCACCAAATATCCAAGCATAGGATGGTAGGTTTTGGAAAGGTAAATATAATCTCCTCCGTTTCCTTTAAAATAAGTACCCAATTCCGCATAGCAGAATGCTCCGAACAAAGCAAGCATCCCTCCGATTATCCATAACAAGATGATACTGTAAGTATTGGTAATATCCATCAGTTGAAAACCAAGTGTTGTAAAAACACCGGTTCCTATCATACTTGATACGACTATCGATGTGGCTGTCTTCCAACCAATTTTATGTGAAGGAGAATCACTCATTTATTTTTAAAAATTAAAATTAACTCTTCCAAAGAAATAACTTCCTAATGTTCCCATTTGTACAGGTGCATATTTAAATATGCCATAATATGAATTTTCATAGATCTGCAAATCCGGGAATACGTCAAATACATTGTTAGCACCTATGGTAAAGTTGATATGTTTTGATATATCATATCCTACACTGATGTCCGTAACCACCTTTGGAGAAAATTCCTGGATCCCTCCATATGGATATCCGTCTCTTATTACTTTTCCAAAATAAGTGTTTCTAACCAGGAAATTAAATTTACTGATACTGTAATTAAGTCCTAAACTAGCTTTTGTTTTAGGTGATAAGGATTCTATGATGTTGATCTGGTCAGGGCCGAAGAATTCTTCCCGAGTGGGTGTTAAATTTTCAGGAAAATGAAAAGAGGTAATTTTTGTTTCTGTATAATTTCCCGCCAAGCTGGCATTAAGCTTTCCTCTTCCAATATTCCAGTCATAGGAAACAACTAAATCCACTCCTTTTGTTTCTGTATCTACGGCATTAGCAAAAAACCTTCCACTTTCCACCCCATATTGTGCCAGTAAAGGATCTGTGATATTTCCGGTAATCACAATTCTGTCTTTTACTTTAATGAAATATCCGTCTAAGGTAATGAAAAGTTTACTTACAGGTTTAAAGGTTAATCCTGCACTTGCATTTAAAGAGGTCTCCTGTTTTAACTTATCAAATCCTAATGCCTTTGCTACCTCACTGTCATTTCTGAAAATTCCTTTGGTAACAATCCCTGACCCTGAAGTAGAGATATCTGCATAAGAGTTATTAAAATACGTCTGTTGTAAAGAAGGAGCTCTAAAGCCTGTTCCTGCTGCAGCTCTTACTGCCAGATTCTTAATGATTTCATATCTTACCGCTAATTTCCCATTGAGTGTATTTCCAAAATCTGAGTAGTTTTCAAATCTGGCAGCAGCATCTATATTTAATTTTTTATTCAGATCAAATGAAACATCTGCATATACCGCACTTGAATTTCTTGTTTTTCTCAGAGCATTATCCGGAGAAAAGCCTGTAAAAGACTGGGAACCACCGGCGCCGAGCACCTGTGAAGATTCTGTTGCAGGGTTTCCGTAAATATCATATTGGGTATACGAAGCTTCCTCTCCCTGTTTGATCTGATATTGTTCAAACCTAAACTCCCCCCCCAATGCCAGATTAAAATATTTACTGAGCTTCTTGGAAATATCCAGATTAATAGTATTTTGTAAGAAACTGTGAGATCCTGCATAAAAACTTGTAGGAGAATTTATACCTAACGAAGCATTATTGGTATTACTTACGTCATATTCAAATATATTAGTCCCGAAAGTATTGCTTAGATCAAACATCCATTGATTCCAATCATATTTTACTCCAACAGCATAAGACATATCGTAGATTCTGGATCCTAAGACAGGTTGAAATCCGTTGGGATATAAAGCGGAAACTACATTTGACGTTTCACTCGGAAGTCTTCGAAAACCATAGCCTTCTCCTTCTTTTATACTAAATCCTCCAAAGCTGTATAGTTTTAAACTGGAGTTAAAGGGGTATTCAGCATTAAAAAACAACTGCCCCTGTTTTATTTCTGCATCTCCAATCTGAAAGTTAAAATAATCCCGCGTAAGACCTCTCTCATTAATGATGGCATCATCGTTCGCTCTTGCAGCAGCAGGATCATCAGCAAAGTCATAGGCAAAATTATCTCCGAAAATATCTAAGTTATGATTCTGAGTTCTGGTTGTTTTTCCTCTGTAGTTAAGCTGCAAAGATAGATTTACAAACCCCTCATCATTCCCCAAAGAAGACCCATAATTAATTCCTGCCTGATAGGTTTCTCCGTCATTACGCCCTGTAAGCCCATAGGTAGCACTTGCTGTAAGCCCTATATCTTTTTTAAGAATAATATTAATAACCCCGGCAATAGCATCTGATCCGTATTGTGCCGCAGCTCCGTCTCTTAGCACTTCAATCCGGTCAATGGCAATAACTGGAATTGTACTAAGGTCCGTTCCTACAGAGCCATTTCCTACAGTGTTCTGATAATTGACCAAGGATGTGGTATGCCTTCTTTTACCATTCAGGAGAACCAAAACCTGGTCCGGTCCCATACCCCTCAGAGTTACCGGATCAATATGTTCCGTTCCATCGGAAGAAGACTGTCGCACAGAGTTAAAAGAAGGGATAATATAATTTAAAATATCCTGTACGGTAGTTTGTGGTGAAGATTTCTGTATTTTATCGAGATTTACGACATCTACAGGAACAGGCGTATTTACTTTTGTCCTGTTCGCATTACGGCTTCCCACCATTACAATATCTTCGATCTGTTTTTCTTTTTCCTGAGCCCACAAAAGAACTGTACTGAAAAACAATATACTTACACTAATTTTCTTCATTTCAGATGTTATCCTAATCAATAATTTATTATAAAAATTTAAAGCATAGAAGATCATTAAGAAGAATTGGAATGTGATTTTATCTTCCCCATTGGGTTGGAATTAGCACCTTTACAATAAATGAAAATGTAGGTTGCTAAGGTTTCTCCGGGCCAAATCCCTCCACCTTTCTCAATAAATCTACCGCAAAAGTAGACTATTTTTTAAAAGAAATGAAAAAAATAATTGAAAAACCAATTGTCTCAAGTTTATTTTATAGACACTTCAGTCA
>NZ_JALAHD010000011.1 GCF_022712095.1 Chryseobacterium sp.
GACCAGGATGGCTTTTTTGATCCTGTAAATCTATAAATATCAGGGTTTTCTTTAAAGAGAAACTGAAAGTAGTTGTAATAATTATAAGAAATTTTGTAAAATCAGCAAAAAAGTTCAAGTATTAAATTTAAGAACAAAAATAATCTGGTACCCTAAAATAGCAGGAATTTAGTAACAGAAAAACCACTGCCTTATCAAAGGCAACGGTTTTTATTTTCTTGTAGCAGAAACCAAACCTTCCAGCCAGTCCTGATGTCCGTTGATCATAGGGTTAGGCTTTGCTTTAGCCAGGTCTTGTGCCGGTTTTCCGATCTGTGATTCCTGAGTTAAGATCCTGACTCTGTTTTCTTCCAGATCTTCGATCAGCCATGCATGGATAACATCGAGCTTTGTTTCTTCATCACCTTCTGCCCATCCGTGCCATGTTAATCGGGCAGGTTTTCCATTCTCAGGAGCAACAAATTCTATAATTTCGGCTTCAATAGGAAATCCGAAAGTTTTAAATCTGAAACGGGCTTTGTCGCAAAGCAATTGATCTTCTGCATTTATAAATTCTATATCTGATGAATTTTCATAGTAAGTAGGCCATGCAAGGGGATTAATTAAAAAAGGCCAGACATCTTCAGTGGTCAGTCCTGATATGATTACTTCATTAAAACAAAAATTATCTGTGGTTCCCGGCAGGTATTGCTGAGGCCAGGTAATTGAATTTTGCATATTTCTGTTTTTTTTGATTGTATAGTCAAAGGTAGTCCGGGATAGTGTTTCCTGCAATAACTATCATGGATGATAGGTTAGGCTTGCAGGCTGATTTTTATTATTGGAACTATTATTGGTTCTATTAATAAAATAATATTATGAAATCACAAACCATTAAGAAAATAGCAAAATACGGATTAGGAGCCATGCTTATATTGGCAGGAACAGGACATCTTAGTTTTGCAAGAAAGAAATTTCGGGCTCAGGTTCCCGATTGGGTTCCGCTGAAAAAAGATGATACGGTTGTTTATTCGGGGATAGCAGAAATAGCATTAGGTACGGCAGTGATAGCAGCCCCGAAGAAATATGAATCTTTAACAGGTAAAATTGCAGCAGGATTTTTTACTGCTGTTTTTCCCGGGAACTATGCCCAGTATAAAAACAGAAAGGACAGCTTTGGCCTTGATACGGATGAAAAGAGGTTCGCAAGATTATTGATGCAGCCGTTACTTATTTTCTGGGCGCTGAAATCTACTAAATGAATAATTATTTTTCTAACTCAGCTTAGCTGAGTTTTTATTTTCAAATAGAACAAATCTATTAATCTGTTATTTCTAAAATCAATTTTTCCCTCTAACTTTATTCTGTTAAATATTTACATTAAAATTATTAAAAAAGTAAAATATATGGATTCAGCAAAAGACTATTCCTTTCAAAATATATTTAAATCTGAAAGTGAAATTCCCGAAGAATTTAAAGTAAAAGAAATTCATCAGCGAGTTTACCTGCTTAATGGTGAATTAGTGGAATGGAATGGAGATGTCACGAATATTTATTCTCCGGTTTGTATTCCGGGCGAAAAGGGGTTGGAAAGAAAATTATTGGGAAGTATTCCTAATATTGGTCCTGACGAAGCAATGGAAGTTCTGGAAGCCTGCGTAAAGGCTTACGATAATGGGCTGGGAGAGTGGCCTACGATGTCGGTAGAAGGCCGCATAAAATGTATGCAGAAATTTGTGTATTTAATGATTCAGCAAAGGGATCTGGTCATTAAGCTGCTGATGTGGGAGATCGGAAAAACACTAGCTGATTCTACCAAGGAGTTTGACCGTACGGTAGATTATATCAACCAGACAATTGATGCCCTAAAAGATCAGGACCGTGAATCTTCCCGTTTTCAGCAGGCGGAAGGAACGATTGCACAGATCAGGCGTGCTCCGCTTGGTGTAGTATTGAGTATGGGACCTTTTAATTATCCTCTGAACGAAATCTTCACAACATTGATTCCCGCATTGATCATGGGAAATACCATTTTATTTAAGCTTCCCAAACACGGGGTTTTAGCACACTATCCTTTATTGAATGCCTTTAAAGAAGCTTTCCCTAAAGGTACAGTGAATACCCTTTACGGTAAAGGTTCAGAGATCATTACACCGATTATGGAAAGTGGGAAAGTCAATGTACTGGCATTCATTGGTTCCAGTAAAGTGGCCAACGGACTGAAAAAGCTTCATCCGAAAGTGAACCGTTTACGGGCCATCTTAAGTCTTGATGCTAAAAATGCAGCGATTGTGACTAAAAATGCTAATCTGGATGTAGCGGTAAGTGAATGTATATTGGGGGCGCTTTCTTTTAACGGTCAGCGTTGTACTGCCCTTAAACTGATATTTGTACAGAAAGAAGTGGCAGAGGAGTTTACCAGAAGATTAAGTGAAGCTGTATCTGCATTAAAACCTGGTTTGCCCTGGGAGAAAGATGTAAAAATAACACCCCTTCCGGAAGTCAATAAGCCTCCTTACCTTAAAGAATGTATAGACGATGCCTTAGATAAAGGTGCTGAAGTATTAAATAAAGACGGCGGTTATCAGGAAGCTTCTTTCGTATTTCCTGCAGTTGTATATCCGGTAAACAGTGATATGAAGCTTTATCATGAAGAACAGTTTGGTCCTGTTATTCCGGTAGTCCCTTTTGAGAATATAGATGAACCTATCGAATATCAGGTAAATGCTTCCCACGGAATGCAGGTGAGTATCTTTAGTGAAGAACCCGTTGAAGTAGCAAAACTGATTGATCCGTTCGTCAATCTGGTAAGTCGTGTAAATATCAACTGTCAGGCTCAGAGAGGGCCGGACGTATTCCCATTTACCGGAAGAAAAGACAGTGCAGAAGGAACATTATCAGTATATGATGCATTACGTTCATTCTCTATTCGTTCTCTGGTAGCTGCAAAATTAACGGATTCCAATAAAGAATTGCTGAACACTATTGTGAGAGATCATGATTCTAATTTCCTGAGTACGGATTATATATTTTAAAGGA
>NZ_JALAHD010000160.1 GCF_022712095.1 Chryseobacterium sp.
ATGTTAAGTTTATCTATTAATGTTCAATTTAAAAAACTTAAAAATATTCTGTCAGCTGATAAAACTTTAGATAAAAATACTTTTTCTTTATTATGTATATTTGAATATTCGTAAAGCAATCCATCATGATCAGACAGCAATCAGAATATTTATCTATAGCTCAAATCTCTCTAAAACTTTTCTATACTTTATTCTTCCCGGAAAAAGAGATCAAAGCCACTCTTCTCATCATTCATGGAATGCAGGAGCATAGCGGTAGATATACTAAAATAGCAGAATACTTTGCTTCACAAGGAATCGCTGTTCTAACGTATGACCATGTAGGGCACGGAAGATCTATTATAAATAAAAAAGATCTCGGTTTTTTTCAGCATCATCAACCGGATGAAAAACTCATCTCCGATGCTGCCAAAATGGGTGAGCATCTTGCAGATCAGTATCCGGATGTCCCCCATTTTATCCTGGGGCATTCTATGGGCTCATTTATAACGCGCTGTCTTCTTCAAAAAAATAGCTCTCTATTTGCCGGTGCTATTATTACCGGAACAGGAGGAAGCTTAACGGGTATCGGATTATTAAAAGGATATTTTTCACTTGCCAATATGATTGCTCCGCATAAAAGAACCTTTTTTAATTATCTCTTCAATTCTATCAACAACAGGCACTTTAAAAAGGATAAAGATTACAACAGTACAAGCTGGCTTAGCCTTAATCCAGCCAACAGGAATTCTTTTTCCCACGATAAATTATGCGGCATCCCCTTTTCTAACAATGCTTATTATGCACTATTTTCCATTTATAAAAAAGCAACTTCAAGAAACTGGGCTAAAAATATCCCGACCTCTTTTCCTTTTTTATTCATAAGCGGAGAGAATGATCCTATTGGAGATTTCGGTAAAGGAGTAAAACAAACAGTTAACAATTTACAAAAGGATGGTTTTAAAGATGTAACCTTACTATTGTACCCCGATATGCGACATGAAATATTGAATGAAGAGATTCGGAAAGGCATACTTCAGGAAATTCATAATTGGATTTTAAAGATGTTGGAATAATATACCCCTCAACTCAATCAGTAATTCTTAGTCTTTTTTTCTCCATTGAATGGAACTAACCAACCAACTCAATATTCTTTTTTATTCCAATCTCTTCAAGAAAAACTTCATCATGCGAAATCACCACTAAAGTTCCTTGATAACCCTTAATTGATTCCGTTAAAATTTCAATATTCTGTAAATCCAGATTATTCGTCGGCTCATCAAGGATGATCATATCCGGTGTCTTATTACTGATAGAAAGACCGCAGAGAAGAAGCCTTAAGCGTTCTCCTCCACTTAATATATCGCATTTCTCATCCCATGTTTCTTTTCCAAATAAAAATCTTGACAATAAAGTTTTTACTTCGGATTCCTGCAAAGCATGATCATTAAACTGCTTTACAAAATCATAAACCGTAGATTCTCCCTCGATCAGAGAGTACTCCTGATCAATATAAATCGTATTAAAATCTGCCCGAGTTATTTTTCCACCGGAAGGTCTCAAATTTCCTACTAATAAATTAACCAGCGTTGTTTTCCCCGAACCATTTTTACCTTTAATGAAAATTCTGTCTCCACTACGAATTTCAAGATTTATATTTTCTTTCCAGAGATTTCCCTCGCCATATTTACAATTCACATCTTCTGCTGAAACTAAAATTTTTCCAGGATGCAGCCCCGAATCATCAAAATTCACTTTCATCTGACCGACATTTTTCACTGAGGAGCGCAAATCTCTGAGATCACCGGAAATATCATTGATCTTTTTAGCATGAATATTTTTCAGTTTAGAAGTATTTTTTTCAGCATTACTTCTCAATGTATTCATCATAATTCTAGCTACTCCCGATTTTTCCTGTTTACCTTTTCCTCTTGCATCCAGTTTTTGTTTCCGCTCCAAAGTTTCCCTTTCCTTTTCTTTGGCTTTCTTCAAAGCCCGTTCTTTAGAGTGAATATCATTTTGAAGCGCTTCTTCTTCTATTTCTTTCTGCTCTGTATAAAAATCATAGTTTCCCCCATAAATTGAAATCCCCTGATTGCTTAGTTCATAAATAGTGTCGACAAGATTCAGCAAAGTACGATCATGGCTTACTATCACTACAGTCGAATTCATTTTTTGTATCAGATCATAGAGAAGCTCTCTTCCTTCTGAATCTAGGTGATTAGTAGGTTCATCGAGTAAAATAATCTGTGGTTCGTTAATCTGAATTCCTGCCAGAAAAACTTTTGTTTTTTGCCCACCGCTTAAGGTTTCAAGCTTCTGATTGAGATTCAAATTTTCAAGTTTCCAATATTGTAGAGCATTCTGACACTTTTCTTCAATATCCCAATCATCATTTAATGTTTCAAAATACAATTCATCTACTTCACCATTGGTAATTTTCCGGAGTGCATCCAGTTTTCCATCTATTTTCAAACACTCAGCCACTGTCCGATGATCAAAGTTTCCAAACATTTGCGGCACAAAATAAACTTCACCCTGTATATTCACACTTCCTCCCAAAGGCTCTGTTTCTCCGGCGATTATTTTAAGTAAGGTCGATTTTCCTGTTCCATTATTCCCCACCAATGCGGATACGGTCTGAGACGGGATAGTTAAATGTAAATGATTAAAGAGGAGTTTTCCATGAGGAAACCCAAAAGATATATCGTGTAAAAAAATCATAATTTCTTTTATAATAAAAAGTTAAACTTCAATAACTATAGTATGTTATTGTCCTTATATCTGAAAGAAATTAAATTTTACATGTCCGTATTATTGGGTTTTGATAATACAAATATACTACAAATCTCTTACCATAATCTACATTCCAACATTTTCATCAAAAATCCTTAACTTTGTGACCTACTAAAAATCATATGGAAAGCATTAAAGTTCACGACAAAAATTTCGTTCCTTACTTAAAGGATGCGGAAATCCAGGAAATTGTAAAAGCTACAGCATTAAAAATTTACGAAGATTACAAAGATGAAGTTCCCGTTTTCATCGGGGTACTGAATGGGGTAATCATGTTTTTTTCTGATCTGCTGAAACATTATCCTGGAAATTGTGAGATCGCTTTCATTCAGATGAGTTCTTATGCAGGAACTGAATCTACAGGGATTGTTTACCAGAAAATGGAACTTACAAAAGATGTAAAAGACCGTCATATTATTCTGGTAGAAGATATTGTTGATACCGGAAATACGGTGGAAAGTCTTTTTAAATATTTTAAAGAAACCCAACGTCCGAAATCTGTAAAACTGGCTTCATTCTTATTAAAACCTGAGGTTTACAAAAAAAATTTCAAACTGGACTATATCGGAAAAGAAATCCCTAACAAGTTTGTTCTTGGATATGGTTTGGATTATGATGAACTGGGCAGAAATCTTTCCGATCTGTATCAACTGGAAGATGGAAGAATCAATGAGTAGTTACAGCAATTATTAGCTGTTTTTAAACTAAATCAAAATATAAAAGTAGAATATTAACTAAAAAAAGCTGAAAGCAGAAAGCATAACGCCCATTGCCAAAGCGAATCATCATTATGATAAACATTGTTTTATTTGGTCCTCCGGGAAGCGGAAAAGGAACACAAGCCCAAAATTTAATCGAAAAATTTAATTTAAAGCAAATCTCTACAGGTGATCTTTTCAGATACAACATGAAAAATGATACCGAACTTGGGAAACTGGCTAAATCTTATATCGATAAAGGAGACTTAGTTCCGGATCAGGTAACCACTGATATGTTAATTGACGAAATCAGAAAACCAACCGATACAAACGGATTTATCTTCGACGGATACCCAAGAACAGCAGCTCAGACTGAAGCCTTGGAAAAAATCGTTAAAGAAGAACTTAATGATAAGATTGATATCTGCCTTTCCTTAATCGTAGAAGATAAAATATTGGTAGAAAGATTGCTGAAAAGAGGAGAAACCAGTGGTAGAACCGATGACAGCAACGAAGAGATCATCCAGAACAGAATTAAAGAATATTATACTAAAACAGCAGAAGTTGCTGAACTTTACAAGCTACAGGGAAAATATGTAGAGGTAAACGGAGTGGGTGAAATTGACGAAATTTCTCAAAAACTTTTTGCTGAAGTAGAAAAAATAAAATAATTAAAAGTGGTGAGTGATGAGTTATTGTTTTACAAGCTATAGCTCATAATTCATAACCCATCACTCATAACTTGAATTACAGGACATGTCAAATTTTGTAGATTACGTAAAGATTCATTGTAAAAGTGGGCACGGAGGAGCCGGTTCAGCTCACCTGCGTCGTGAAAAGTATATTCCTAAAGGAGGCCCCGATGGTGGTGACGGAGGAAGAGGAGGCCATATCATCATGAAAGGAAATGCTCATGAATGGACGTTATTGCCTCTGCGTTATACACGACATGTGAAGGCCGAACGTGGTGAAAATGGTGGAAAGAATCAGTTAACCGGAGCTTACGGAGCTGATGTTTACATCAATGTTCCCATTGGAACCATTGCTAAAAATGAAGAAGGAGAGATCATCGGCGAAATATTGGAAGACGGACAGGAAATCATCCTTATGCAAGGGGGAAAAGGAGGTTTAGGAAATGAGAATTTCAAATCCTCGACTAACCAGACACCAAGGTATGCCCAACCCGGTCTTCCCGGAGAGGAAGGTTATATTGTTTTCGAGCTTAAAGTTTTAGCAGATGTAGGTCTGGTAGGTTTTCCGAATGCCGGTAAGTCTACTCTTCTGGCATCAGTTTCTGCTGCAAAGCCTAAAATTGCAAACTATGCCTTTACTACTCTTACGCCCAATCTTGGAATCGTAGATTACAGAAATTATAAATCTTTTGTAATGGCTGATATTCCCGGAATTATTGAAGGAGCAGCTGAGGGAAAAGGTCTGGGGCACAGATTCCTGAGACATATCGAAAGAAATGCAATTCTACTCTTCCTTATCCCTTCTGATTCTGAAGATCATTTTCAGGAATTTAAAATTCTGGAAAACGAGCTGAAAGAATATAATCCGGAACTTCTTGATAAGGATTTTATTATTTCGGTTTCAAAAGCTGATCTTCTGGACGAAGAGTTAAAGAAAGAAATTGCAGCCGAGTTCCCTGAAAATAAACAGCCTTTATTTTTCTCAGGAATAACAGGAGAAGGCTTAATGGATTTAAAAGATGCTATATGGAAAAAACTCCATGGATAAGACTTTTCTTTCCTCAAAATTAAAATATTGGGCGTTCCTGTTTTTATGGTTCTGCTCATTTTCTTTGGCCCAAAATAAAATCGACGCACTAAAAAGTAAAACTGAGGTTCAGGAGTTTGTCCGGACGGCAATTAAATCGGATACTTTACTTAAAAATTTTGAACTGGTTCCTATTCAGGATTTCCATCAATATGTAGTGTATTCCCGAACCAAAACCGTTGCTGACAGTCTTGGTATTAATAAAAGCTTTTATAAGGGGGATTTTGATGGTAATGGATTAACAGATCTTCTTTTCATAGGAGACAATAAATGCTGTACAGGCAGTTATCATGACGGAACCCGGACTGTTGATTATTCAGCTAACTTCAGTGTTAATGTCATCCTCGATATGGGAGGTGGAAAATACACTCTGGAAAATATTCTTTTTAACCAGTTCAGTAAAGTGATTCCTATCATTAAAAAACATGAAAGACGTGATTATATAGAAGTATTGTATGATCAGCAGTCAGAGGACCTTGAAGCTAGACAATACAGAACCCTACATAAAATAATTACCAAAATCCTGATTTACAATTTCGACAATTTTGTAGAATATAACCCTTCCCCTTCCCAGTTATCTGTGGAAAAAATCATTTATGAAACAGGTAAATGCTTTGGAAAGTGCCCTATATTTAATCTTGAATTAAATAAAAAAGGAGAATCATTTTTTTTCGCTAAATCCAGTAATTTTATAACGAACAGTGACATTGATGAAAAAATGGAGGGACAGTTTGCCACTCAGATTTCGTCAAAAGAATTTGAAAAGCTTGAAAAAATTCTGAATTATATCGATTTCTCAAATTTAGAAAACGACTATTCCAGAAACTGGACGGATAATCAAAACTCTACCTCTCTTCTTACCATTGTCTACAATAACGGACAGACTAAAAAAATCCGTGATTATTCACTTCCGGGAATATCCGGTACTTATGGACTTAAAGCACTCTACAGTATTTTATCTGAGCTTAGGTTTAATCAGAACTGGGAAAGGAAATAGTCTATTTTCTACAGATAATAACCTTCTCCTGATCTGTTAATCCATAATAATCATCACCTTTAAAGGTTCTTATTTCCGTATTAAATCCAGCTTCTTTTAATCTGTTTTCCAGCTCCTGAGCAGAATAAATTCTTACATGATCATGCTGCCCAAAATGTTTGGTTCTTTCTTCCTGCGTCGTAATGGTATAATCTTCATAAACTTCTCCCTCTTTAAAAGGGGTCTGTATCAATACCACACCATCATTTTTAAGCACTCTATACAATTCTGTCATTGCCTGCCGGTCTTCAATGATATGTTCCAGAATATGATAACAGATAATAAGGTCAAAAGCATCAGACCTATTCTCAATATCTGTAATGTCATAATGATAATCTGATAAAAAATGTCCCTCGAAATCAGAGCCAAAATAAGTTATATCTTTTCTTTTTTTAAACTTTCTGTATAATATCCTGAGAGGTGAAAAATCTAATACGGAAATATTTGGTTTTAAAAATTCTGATTCCAGAAGTATATAGAGCCGACGGGCTCTTGGGAGTGCTCCGCAAACAGGGCAAATAAGATCTCCATTCTTCAGTGCTGCAAATTTTTTAAGCCGGGTCCCACAAACGTTACATTCATGATCTTTCCCTGTGTATAATGGCATTAAAAGCTTTCTGAAATTTTCTTCATTTTCAATAAGGACTTTTTTAGGAAGCATATTTTTAGCAACCGACTTTAAGAAATTATACATGCAGGGCTCCGTTTTAAGAATCTTCAAAATAACAAAAATTTATCCGGATTTAAATTCAGATTTATAAGTATTCACATTCAATTATTATACTTCCAGATTCCCTATCAATTTTTTCCTTATTTTTTGGAACACTTATTGAGGATGCTTCACAAAACCTAAACTATGAAGTACATCGTAAGTATGCTGGCATTAATATTTGTCTTTTCATGCAGTTCCAGAAAAAATCAATCCGAATATTCCAACATCGAATATGAAGCCGGCGCCTGTTTTGGATTTTGTCCTGTGTTTAAAATGACTATTCATCCGGACAGAACTGCAGTACTGGAAGCGGAACACTTTAATTTCACTAAAAATCCCTCAAAAGCAGATTTTTCGAAGGAACGTGAGGGAACATTCAAAACTACTATCAAAGAAACTGATTACACTCGACTCATCACATTACTGGACAGCTTGGATATTAAAACTCTAAATAATAATTATGGAGAAAAAAACATCACTGATCTTCCCACTTCCTACCTGCGAATTCAGTTTAAAGACGGATCTCAGAAAAACATAGAAGATTACGGGAAAAGAGGCAGTGAGAAATTGACAAAAGTCTATCATTTTTTTGAGGATTTAAGGCATAATCAGCAATGGACCAAAGTGAAGTAATGTACTTAAAAATATTTAAACTACCTTTGCAAAAATAAATTCCTTCTGTGCGAAGGAATTTTTTACTTTAACTAAATATAAAAACAATTCATTTGAATTTTAAAGAATTACAATTAATCGAACCTATTGCAAAAGCAATACAAGAACAAGGATATACCAATCCTACTCCTATTCAGGAAAAGTCTATTCCTGAAATTTTAAAAGGAAAGGATTTCTTAGGATGTGCCCAGACCGGAACAGGCAAAACAGCCGCTTTTGCTATACCTATTTTACAGAATCTTTCCAAAAATACTGTTAAAAACAATCATATAAAAGCTCTTATCCTTACTCCTACACGGGAACTTGCTATACAAATTGAAGAGAATATCAAAGCATACGGAAAATATCTTCCTTTGAGACATCTGGTAATTTTTGGTGGTGTAAAACCTGGGAATCAGGAGGCCGCTTTAAGAAAAGGTGTTGATATTCTTGTTGCAACTCCGGGAAGGTTACTGGATTTTATTTCTCAGGGAATCATCAGCTTGAAAAACCTTGAAATATTTGTTTTGGATGAAGCAGACAGGATGCTGGATATGGGGTTTGTACACGATGTAAAAAGAGTGATTAAATTACTGCCACAGAAAAGACAGACACTGTTCTTTTCAGCAACTATGCCTGATGAAATACAAAAATTGGCAAATTCCATCCTACATAATCCTATAAAAGTGGAAGTAACTCCTGTGTCTTCAACTGCTGAAACTATTAAGCAATCGGTTTATTTTGTAGAAAGAGAAGATAAGCTTAATCTTCTTACCCATATTTTGCAAAATGATATTTCTGATTCCGTATTGGTATTTGCAAGAACTAAACATGGTGCAGATAAAATTGCAAGAAAGCTTCAGAAATCCAATATTTCTACGGAAGCCATTCATGGAAACAAATCTCAAAATGCAAGACAGAATGCTCTTACCAATTTTAAGTCCGGTAAAACAAGAGTATTGGTAGCTACAGATATTGCAGCCAGAGGGATTGATATCGATGAGCTTAAATTCGTCATCAATTTTGAACTTTCCGACGTTTCGGAAACCTATGTTCACAGAATCGGAAGAACCGGAAGAGCCGGAGCAGAAGGAAATTCTATTTCTTTCGTAGACGGATTGGATTTAAACAATTTAAAAAACACGGAAAAACTGATCGGAATGAAAATTCCTGTTATCAAAGATCATCCGTTCCACCCTACCAATCTGGTTGCTCAGAAAAGGGATTCCAATAATAAACCTGTAGCGGCTGGAGGTGAAAAACCCAAACCTTCTACAAGAAAAGATGTCGGTTATAAAAAGCCTAAGAATAAAAACTTCAACAGAAAAAAATAAAGCCTTCTTAATGAAGGCTTTCCTTTTATATGGCTACAAATAATTTCTTTGCATTTTCAGTCGTAATCCTATCTATTTCAGAAAAATCTTTATTGTAAATATTCACTAGTTTCCCTACTACCAGATCAAGATAAGAACTCTCATTTCTTTTTCCTCTGTGCGGTACCGGAGCCAAATAAGGAGAATCCGTTTCCAATACTATTTTATCCAAAGGAATCTCATTTAAAAATTGGTCTATTTTACCATTTTTAAAAGTGACAACACCGCCTATTCCTAAAATAAAGTTCAATTCAATAGCATATTGTGCCTGTTCAAGATTTCCTGAAAAACAGTGAAATATTCCCCTAAGTTTTGGATGTTTCTTTCTTTCCAGTACTTCAAAAGTTTCATCGAAGCTTTCTCTGGTATGAATCACGATAGGAAGGTCTTTTTCAATAGCCCAGTCAATTTGCTGCTCAAAAGCTTTAACCTGGATATCCAATGTCGTTTTATCCCAATAAAGATCAATCCCGATTTCTCCGACTGCAGGAAAAGCTCTCTGATCCAAATAGTTTTTAACTATTTCCAGTTCTTTTTCCCAGGTTTCCGGTTTTACATAACAAGGATGTAGTCCCATCATAGAAAAAATCTGTGCCGGATATTCGGATTCAAGCTGAAGCATAGATTCATGGGATGCCGAATCTATAGCAGGAAGATAAAATGCGGTGACTCCTTTATCTATTGCTCTCTGTATTGCCTCTTTTCGGTCTTCATTAAAGTCTTCTGAATATAAATGGGTATGTGTATCAATCATTTTTTTACATTTTTAAAAGGTCCTCATAAGGGTTTTCTAACTGAAGTAAAATTCCAAAAGCAAGTTCTGTTTTAATTCCGTTCTTTTTAAATTCTATTATTTTTTGTTTAAACTCTTCTCCTTCCTTTTTCAAAATCTTATATTCAGCAATCATATGCCTATATGCATTTTGTTTTGTGGAAGGAATTTTCTGTCCAAAAACTTCAACAGGCAATTCATCTAAAACCGTATTTAAAATAATACAATCCTCGTTTCCTATGATTTCTTTTTCTGTGGTAAAATTAGTATTTTCAGGTAAAAGATTATGAAGAGTATACACAAAGTCTTCTTCTTTTTCAATTTCACAGATAATATCAAGATCACTACCGGGAATATCTATTCCTATCGGAATTGTTCCTGCTAAAATTGGGGAAAAAGACTGCAACTTTTTAAAGATCTGATACTTTGATATGATCTCATAAGCTTTTTTCTGTCTTTCATTTCCTTCCTTCAAATAATCAATTTTGGTAAAGTCAATCATTTGAAAATTGAAATATCTTATGTTTTACTTTGCTTTGTTGAGCTTCTATTCTTTTATCAAGCTTTTCCCTGAATTCAATATACTTTGGATTTTTGTCATCCTGAGTTTTATGTTCTAATGCTTTATTGATTTTAAAATTTTCTTCAATAAAATCTTTTGCTTCTTCAGAAAAATAAGCAGCTCCGAATTTCTCAAATATATACTGAACCGCCTGAGAACTCGGGTGGATCAGATCATCTTTATAAAAACGGTAATCCCTGAGATCATCCATTAGGATTTCATAAACAGGTAAATAGTGGCAGTTATCAAATATTGATATACATTCGTGGACTGCAGCGATAAGTTTTGATTTACTTAACTGATTTTCAACCATGCCATCTTTTGTATGGCGAACCGGAGAAACTGTAAACAGGACCTGGACATCCTCCACACAGATATCTTTAAGATTGAGAATCGTATTATAAATGGAATCTACCAATTCTGTATGGGTAAGTAATCTTTTTTTAAAAAACTTCTGCGGAATTTTATGACAGTTGGCTACCAGCCGGCCCTTAGGTAAAAACTCATAAATATAAGAGGTTCCATACGTAACAATAATCCAGTTGGCACTTTGAAGAAAGAGGTTTCCCTCTTCTATTCCGGAGTTGATATTTTCTAATGTTTTATGAATATATCTTGTATTAAAACTGGTATGATGATCTAAAGAAATGAATTCATCGTTATAAGTAACCAGATCTTCTTCTCTATAAAACTCGGAATCATGAAGCCTTTTAACAGCATTACTAATGGAATAAGGATTAAAGATGGTACCGAAGGGATTATTGACCGTCTGAAGCTGCCCCTGTTGGAAAAGTTCCGACATCTCTGTAGCAAAGCAAGAACCTATTGAAAATATCTTATCTTCAATACCTATTTTTTGCTTCGATTCTTTGATATCAACTTCGGTTCTGAACTTCATGATATAGAAGAGACCATCCGGGGATTAAATATCCCCGGATGATCTGCTATTTTTATTTTAACTATTTCTGCTTAACAGGTAATTAGCCAGTTCTATGAATGGTTTTTTCTTTTCTTCAGGAGCATTGATCTTATTAAGATAGCTCTGTCCTATCTCATTATGCTTTTCAATAAGTCGCAAAGCTTTTTCATCAACTTTCGTTCTTCTGAAGATCTTTTCTACACCGTACACTTTATCGATATTATCTGTTTTTTTATTATACCAGTAATCCAGTTCTTTTCTTTCTTCTTCAGTAGCATGTTCTTTCGCCATTAAGTAGAGAACCGTTTTTTTGTTTTCATAGATATCTCCGGCGTGTTTTTTACCAAACTGAGCCTGGTCTCCGAATACATCCAGATAATCATCCATGATCTGGAATGCAATACCAATATGTTTTCCGAAGTTAAAGATTGATTTAGCGTCTTTAAAATCAGCTTTGGCGATCATTGCTCCGATTTCAAAAGAGGAAGCACTTAAGACTCCTGTTTTATAGGTAATCATTCTAACGTAATCATCAAATGTTACATTCTCCTGAGTTTCAAAGTTGATATCATACTGCTGACCTTCACATAATAATAATCCGGTATGGGTAAATATCCTTATACAGGCTTTGAAAATCTCAGGTTCAAGATCTTCAAAAAATTTATATGCTTTAAGCAACAACCCGTCTCCCGAAAGAATTCCCACATTGATTCCATGCAAAGTATGAATAGTTGGCTTATTTCTTCTTAAAGGAGCCTCATCCATTATATCATCATGGATCAGGGTAAAATTATGAAAAAACTCTATAGCTAAAGCAGGTTTAATTGCTTTCTGCAGATCACCTCCAAATAATTCGCAGGCCATAAGCACCATAATGGGACGGAGACGTTTTCCCCCATGAGAAATGATATAGTTCATTGGTTCATACAATTCTTCCGGCTTATCTTTAAAAGTGTACTTATTAATAGCTTCTGCCACTATCTGCTGGTATCTGTCTAAAAACTCCATAAAATTTTATAATTTCAACAAAAATACGATTTTTCGGGGGCTTTCTAAAATAAAAAACTTTGCCTGAAAAGGCAAAGCTTCAATATTCTTATTTTAAGTAAATAATGTGACCAGAAGATAAGTAATTCCCGCTACGATTGCCGAAATAGGAATGGTCAACACCCAAGCCCAGAGAAGACTCACTGTAATACCCCATCTCACTGCAGAAACTCTTTTTGTTAAACCTACTCCAATAATGGATCCGGTAATGGTATGGGTCGTTGACACAGGGATCCCAAAGTGATCGGTGATAAACAGGGTAATTGCACCTGCTGTTTCAGCACTTACTCCTTCCAGAGGAGTCACTTTTGTTATCTTAGTCCCCATTGTTTTAATGATCTTCCAACCACCACTCATGGTTCCTAATGCAATTGCAATAAAGGAAACAAGAGGTACCCAAAGGTAATGTTCAGCAAAATAATCAAAACGTGTCGCTGGTTCAAGATTAAGATACACAGGATCCTGAAGCATATTAACATGATAATAAATTAAAGCTGCTCCGATGATCCCCATTACTTTCTGAGCATCATTCAAACCGTGCCCTAAGCTGAACAAGGCTGAAGAAACCAACTGTAATCTCTTAAATGATTTATCTGCTTTATGCGGGTTTGATCTTTTATAAAGGTGAACAATAATCAGGGTAATGATAATAGATATTAACATCCCGATTACCGGTGCTAAAAAGATAAATAGGAAAATAGGAATTACTTTATCAAATTTCACAACACTCTGTGTTGTTACCTGATGAAAAGCTTCTTTTATTGTATCCCAAAAACCTAAGTCTGGCTGTGTTGCTATAACATCATGATAATCCATTGTAAATGCATGCATCAATGCTGCTCCTAAAAACCCACCAATTAAGGTGTGCGATGAGGAGGAAGGAATGCCAAACCACCACGTTAAAAGATTCCAAGCAATAGCTGCTATAAGCCCTGAAAAGATAACTTCGAGTGTTATAAAGTTTTCATTAACAGTTTTGGCAATTGTATTACCTATCTTAAATTCTCCAATAACATAAGCTGCAATAAAGAAAGCCGCAAAGTTCCAGAGAGCTGCCCAAAGTACAGCCTGAAACGGAGTTAAAACTTTGGTAGAAACAATTGTTGCAATTGAATTGGCCGCATCATGAAAACCATTAATATAATCAAAGATTAACGCTAACACAATAATAACCGTGAGTAAAATCGGAAATTCCATTTTTTGTTATTTTGTTAAGCGTATTTAATCATGATGTTCTCAATTGTATTGGCAACATCTTCTGCTTTATCAGTTACTACTTCAAGATAATTAAGTACAGATGAAACTTTAATAATGTTAATAGCATCATTAGTTTCAAATAATTCTACCATAGAATTGGATAAAAGATCATCTGCAATATTTTCAATAGAATTCACTTTAATGCAAGCTTCTTTTACCTGCTCCATATTTTTGAAACCTTTAAGGTTTTTCATAGCATTCTGAATCTCGATACATGCTTTATGAATAAGCAGTGAGAAATCAGCATATGCTTTTACTTTTGGAGATTTATATAAGAAAATATATTTTGCCGATGCATAAATATAATCTGCGATATCATCAAGACCTGTTGCCAGTGTATGAATATCTTCACGATCGAAAGGAGTAATAAAATTTTTCCCTAATTCCACAAAAATCTCATGTGTAAGTTCATCATTTTTATGTTCATAGTCGCTCATTTTTTTGAGCATGGAATCATCATTTAAATCGAAATCTTTAATTCCTGTATTGAATTCTTCTGACATTGCTACCAAGTTATCTGTAACTTTTTCAAACAGCACGAAGAATATTTTGTCCTTTGGTTGAAAAGCGTGGAAAATATTACCAATTCCCATTTTTAAGTTTTTATAATTTGATTGCAAATTTCTTAAAAAAGGCTTTTAAGTAAAAGCTTCTCACATTAAGTTTTGTTAATATTGAATTAATATTTATCATGTCCACAAAAAAACCGGCTTTAAGCCGGTCTGTATTAAGTATTGAGAAGCTTAGTTTGCCACTTCAGCCCTCATATCTTTTCCTTTAAATTTCATAGAAGAAATATTACTTAAAAGATCTGTCTTAAAGGATTTTTCCACTTCAAAGAATGAAAATTTCTCTAAAATTTCAATATCTCCGATTTCCGCTCTTTTCTTACTCTTTCCAGCTGTTGCTTTATTAATAATGTCCAGAACATCCAACTTCTTCAACTGATCTTTTTTCCCCAGATTAAAGAAAAATCTTACCATATTTTCATTTCTCTTTCTAGGTTTTCCTCCTCTTTCTCTTCTGTCCCCTCTATCGCGATCACGATCCCTACCTCTGTCACGGTCTCTTCGGTCTCTTCTTGAAGGTTCATCATCTCTACCCAATTTCTGATCTACAAGGTCATGATGGTCTCTGTAATATAACGCTAAGTCTTTCAACTGAACCTGTAACAGACGATGTACCAATTCTTCTTTTGTAAAATTAGTAAGATCAGGAATTAAAGAGTCATCAAATTCAAAATAATCTTCATGCTCCGCAAAAAGGTTTTCAAATACTCCTCCTACCTGCGATTTGATAATTTCTTCTCCTGTAGGAACCTTCTTCTCGTTGATCTCAATTTTCGTAGCAGCTTTTATCTGCTTTAGCTTTCTGCTTTCCTCCGGCTTAATCAATGCCATAGAAACTCCGTCTTTCCCTGCTCTCCCCGTTCTACCGCTTCTATGTACGAATACTTCAGGATCGTCCGGTAAAGAATAGTGAATAACATGAGTAAGAGAATTAACATCCAGCCCTCTTGCCGCCACATCCGTGGCTACAAGAATATCGATATTTTTCAGTCTGAATTTCTTCATAACCGTATCTCTTTGCGCCTGAGATAAGTCTCCATGAAGTGCATCCGCTGCATATCCGTTCTGCATTAAAAAGTCCGCTACTTCCTGAGTTTCCATTCTCGTTCTACAGAAAATAATGGAATATTGATTAGGATTAGCATCAATAAGACGCTTCAGAGCTTCTTTTTTCTGACGGTATCCTACTACATAATATTCATGAGTGATGTTCTTTTTCACCTCATTGATAGATCCTACGGAAATTCTGTGAGGTTTTGTAAGATAATTTCTTGAAATTCTTTCTACCTCCTTATTCATGGTAGCAGAGAATAAAAACGTCTGCTTGGTTTCAGGAGTTTCACTTAGAATGGTTTCCAGTTCATCTTTGAATCCCATTGATAACATTTCATCCGCTTCATCCAATACCAACCAGTGAATGGCGGAAAAGTCCAATGCTTTTCTGTTAATCAAATCGATTACTCTTCCCGGAGTTCCCACAATAATCTGCGGTTTATCTTTTAAAGAGCGAATCTGGTCTACAATACTGCTCCCACCATATACTGCTGTAGTTTTGATGTTCTGCATGTATTTCGAATAATTCTTTATGTCTTTAGCAATTTGAAGACATAATTCTCGTGTCGGACAAAGCACCAATAATTGGATTTTGCGACTCGTATCGTCAATCATATCCAAAATCGGAAGCGAAAATGCTGCTGTTTTGCCTGTCCCAGTCTGCGCAAGTGCGATAAGATCGCGTATATCTGAAAGAATAAAAGGGATAGTCTGTTTTTGGATTTCTGTAGGGCTTTCATAGCCCAGTTCGCCAACTGCCTTAAGAATTTCAGGACTTAAATTGGTTTCCGTAAATAAATTCATTAAATATTCTAAATTTTTGCAAAGATACAATTATTATTTGATTTGTTTTTGAATAAATGTTTAAATAACCAATTCTAATTTCAGAATCCTTTAATACTTTCCCATTTTCTGAAAAGATTATTATAAAAAAAGCAGGTTCCGAATAGCAATATAACAAGTATTATTTTTTTTATTTGGATGAAAATTATTTTATACATCAGAATAACAGCCCCCTTATTAGAGCTTACCTTATTTTTAGCTTTGACTTTTTAATTCTCTCCGCTTTTATTAATTTTGATTCAAAATAGATGAATTATGTCCACTACAATTTCCCAAAAAACTTTTGACTTTCTAAAAAAATTAAATAAAAACAATAACCGTGAATGGTTCAACACCAATAAAGAGCTTTATACTCAGGCCCAAGGGAATATAATCAGTTTTCTGGAAGACCTTATACAGGAAATGGGAGAGTTTGACAGTGACCTTCTGAAAATTGATGCTAAAAAGTCATTATTCAGGATTTATCGGGACACCCGTTTTTCAAAAGACAAATCTCCTTATAAAACCAATTTTGGCTCTTCTTTGGGAATGGGAAAAGGAAATCAGAAAGGAGGATATTATCTTCATCTTGAACCTAAAAAATCTTTTATAGCAGGAGGAATTTACATGCCCGAACCTTCTACACTGAAAGAAATACGGAAAGAAATCTCTTTATATGGTGATGAGTTTTTAAAAGTAATAAATCATAAAGATTTCAAAAAATATTTTCCTGAACTTGATCAGGAAAGCAAACTGGTAAAGATTCCCCAAGGTTTTGAAAAGGATGACCCTATGGGAGAGTATCTTAAACTTAAGAATTTCATCGTGGTTCATTACTTAAATGATGAGGAAGTGATGGATGCCCAGGCTGCCCATAAAATGTCTGCTATATATAAAGTAATGAAACCGTTGAATGATTTTTTAAACACGCCGTTTTTATAATCTGCTTTTCAGCTTTTTAGAAGTAAACAG